>JAIRNC010000051.1 GCA_031258255.1 Synergistaceae bacterium | reverse complement strand
CGCGCCAGTAGTAGATCTTGCGGCTGTCACGGGCGTTTGAACTCATCAGATCCGTGTCGAGTTCCCACACTTCCTCTGTTTCCAACTGGTCACCGATCTTTTTGACTTCGTTGCGCGCGAAGGATCCCATCCACTGGTCATACAAGACCACCCTGTAGCTGGCGTCAAAGAGGTTGTAGTTTTCGTCCTCATCGCCACCCTCCTCATCACCCATGGCCGGGCTCTCCGTCATCGGCCCAGGCGCCGGCTGTATGTCGCTGTTGATGCGGGCGAGCACGGCGCGCAGCGCGTTGATCAGCCCCTCCGTGTCGTTGGCGAAATAGGCCTTCGCTTTTTCGTTGCCGGGATCGCCAGCAACCGCCATCGCGTTGAGCTTGTCCCTCAGCGCAACGACGTTTGCCGCGGTGGATTCCGGGTCGACGAAGCCGACGACGAGCGTGCGGACGCCGTCGTCGAGCCTTACGCCCTCAAACGTGTTATTCGTGCTGTCGGTGCCAGCCACACTCAGCTTCGTGACATCGTTGTCCCTCGTAAACTCGTACAGCTTCTTGACCGCCTCAGCGGACGTATAGCCTGCCGAATCATCTCCGCTGTCGTCCCCGGCGGTGAAGATAACGACCCAGTTCTTCTCGCACTGATCCCTTATGGGGAAGGAGCTCGCCGGCGCCATCCTGACGTTTTGCGCGTCCTGTGTTACGTCGCCGATGCCGCTTACCGGCGGGGAGAAGAAGTCGAGCAGCGTACCCAGGGCTTCGCCGGACCCGGCCTTGAAGTAGTTCCCGAGAGCTGCTCCGGCATTGAAGTTTGCTAATGCTTTCCCATAGCTCGAACCTGAATATATCGACGCTATCGTGGCGGCGCTCCTGTGGGAGAATACCACCCCCTGCGCACCTGTCGGACTGGCAGTATCAGTCGTGCTGATCAGAGTCGCGCGCGAAAGGTGAGGATGCCCTGGGTAAATCGCCGTGCTCAGGTACGTCTTGCCGTCACCGTAAAGCTCCGGGTTCGTGAAGTAATACGGCTTAGACGAGTCGTTTACGGTGACCGTGATATTCTCCTGGCCGTCGAGCCACAGCCGGAACTTGTCTATGTGACCCTGGGAGTAGTCGTCGATCGGGAGCCGCAGATAGGCGCGGTTCAGCAACTTCCAAAGCCTGTCACTGTGCGAACGGTCGTAATATTCGCGATCCAGGCCCCAGTAAGCGGACGCCGAGTCTTTGTACCCTTGACCATTGCCAAAAGCGTCGGCCAAATTAGTAGCCCAGCTAGGCCCCGTGCCATACGGGAAATTTGGAATAGACGACCACACCCCATAGGGGTCTGCCTTGTAAAAATCCGCCCCATAACCGGTCGACGGGCCGTTCAGCTCCTGGAACGTCGTCGCCATGCCTACGCGGAGGTTCTCCAGCAGCACCACGTCGGACAGCACGCGCCACATGACGAGCTTCATCTTGTACATGCGGCTGTCGTTCGGGACGAGATCGGCTTTTGTAAATTGCTCGTTCCCCGGCCCGTTCTTCCACCACCCTGATTTCGTGTTCTTGAACACCAGCTTATAGGGGTTTTCGCTGTCCGGCGAATAGTAGTTGTTCAGGTGATTGCTGAGAGCCGTGTTCCCCGGCGTCATGTTGTTCGCCTCGTCGACCAGCTCAAGCCCTTCGCGTCCGTATCTGGTGCGTGGGAAGGAGTTGCTCGTAGTGCCTTCGACATCGAGGCCGCCGTGCCCGTATGTCGCCTGCTTGAGCATCTGCCCGGCCTGAGCCTGGGTAGTGACATTCACGCCCCACTCAGGCATCGTGCCCGTCGCCGTGAACGTCATGGGGGATCCTACGTCCAGCACGAACAGCACGTTCGCCTTCCTGGCGGTGAGCTTCCAGTTGTCCTCCGGCGGAAGGCCCCTCTTCGTCGTCGGTATCACGTTCTGCGGCAGCGTCACGGCCGCCCAGGCGTCGCGTCCGCCATTGCCGCCGCAAAACAGCGCTGCCAGGAAAACGGCGGCGGCGAGCGCCGCGAACCCGCAGAGAAACGCACCCTTGCCAGCAACGCCCGCAAATGCCTTTACATTCCCGGAGTCATCGATAGGTCTCTTTCGCATGAGTTTACTTTGACACCCCTTTCAGTACAAACACAGCTCAGATATTAATTTGCCCGTCCGTTTCTATCTTTAATCATCCGAGATATCGTAAATTTAAATGCCTCTCGAAAGCGGGAAACCCAGCGGCGTTTAATTTATATCTACAGAACGATGTTCTCAGCCCCATTACGTTATGATTACTAAGCACTAGTATGCTAGAAACTTTATATCAAATAAATCGTTTTGGCAATACCTATGGGGTACGTGACAAATAAATAGTGCTTCCGTCACGGTCAGCGCGGCTGTTGTCATAAACGGCCTTCTGATATGCTAAAATCAAGGCTACGGTCGTCCTTTGGGACGCTGACAGCCGCAAGAGGTGAATACATGAACAAAAAACTGAAGGAAAAGATAGCAGAATCGCTCTCGTCCGTGGCACCGATAACCCTCATCGTCTTCGCCCTCAGCATTTCGCTCGTGCCTCTGCCCACCGGCACTACTGTGATGTTTCTCGCGGGCGCGTCCCTGCTCGTCATAGGGATGGGCTTTTTCTCCCTCGGGACGGAGATGGCCATGATGCCGATGGGGGACGCGGTGGGCGGCGAGATAGGGAAGTCGAAGAGGACATGGATGATGATAGGCGTGATATTCTTCATCGGGTTCATCATCACGGCCGCCGAGCCGGACCTCAGGGTCCTGGCAGGCCAGGTGCCGGCCGTCCCCGACATGGCGCTCATCTCCACAGTGGCCCTCGGCGTGGGCATCTTCCTCGTCGTGGCGGCCCTGCGCGCGTTCTTAAAGGTAAGCCTCTCGTGCCTTTTGGTGATATTTTATATCGTGACCTTCCTCGTCGCCTTCTTCACACCGGCTGACTTCACGCCGGTGGCCTTCGACTCCGGCGGCGTAACGACCGGGCCTATCACGGTGCCGTTCATAATGGCCATAGGCATAGGCCTCTCGGCGGCCCGTGGAGGGTACGACTCCCAGGACGACAGCTTCGGCCTCATCGCGCTCTGCAGCATAGGGCCCGTACTGGCCGTGCTGCTCCTGGGCATAGGCTACAACCCGCAGGACGCGACCCACTCCCCCATGGTGCTGGCCGACGTCGTCACCACGAGGGACGTGGCGGTTCAGTTCGCCAAGAAGATGCCCCTCTTCCTGGGTGACGTCCTCATGGCGCTCATACCGATATGCGCCTTTTTCGCCGTCTTTCAGCTAACGTCAAAGAAATTCAACGCCCGCCAGCTCTCGCGCATGGCCATCGGCTTCATCTACACACTGATAGGGCTGGTCACGTTCCTGACCGGCGTCAACGTCGGATTCATCCCCGTAGGGCACATGCTCGGCGCCCAGATCGGCGCATCCTCTTACAGCTGGGCGCTCATACCCCTCGGTATGACGATAGGCTACTACATCGTGGCAGCGGAGCCAGCCGTCCACATCTTGAACAAGCAGGTCGAGGAGATCTCAAACGGTGCCATATCGCAGAAGGCGATGCGCCTGTCGCTCTCCCTCGGCGTCGCCGTCTCGCTCGCGCTGGCTATGCTCAGGATACTCACCGGCGTGTCCATCTTCTGGCTCCTCATCCCAGGCTACGCGCTGGCGCTCGCTATGTCGTTCTTCGTGCCTAAAATCTTCGTGGGCATTGCGTTCGACTCCGGCGGCGTGGCCAGCGGCCCGATGACGTCGACGTTCCTGCTGCCATTCGCCATGGGGGCCTGCGAGGGCGCGGGGGGCAACGTCCTCACCGACGCGTTCGGCGTCGTTGCGATGGTAGCGATGACCCCGCTCGTCAGCATACAGATGATGGGGCTCATATACGCCCGCCAGATGAAGGCCGCTGAGATCATGGAGAGCGTTGGGGCGCCCGCCACGGACGATATTACGGAAATTGGGGAGGACTCCTCTGATGAATGAAACGTCAAGACAAAACGACATCAAGATGCTGGTCATCATAGTGGACAGGCGTCAGGAGGCAAAGGTCTCTGAAATACTTGGCACGGAGCGGATTCACTTTCATTTCATCACCCTGGCCGAAGGCACCGCCGGATCTGAGATGATGGAGCTCTTGGGGCTCGACTCCATCGACAAGTCCTACATCTGCTGCCTCGAACCGGCGCACAGGATACGTGGGCTGATCCAGGCCGTCTCGGAGAAACTGCAGCTCCGAAAGCCAGGGAAGGGCATAGCGTTCACCATGCCGGTCTCTTGCATCAACAACTCAGTGCTCACGCTTCTCACGAAAGGGGCAGAGGGCTGCCTGATAACCGAAAGCGAGGAAGGCAAATTGGAAAACGAGCGTAGCGGCCAAAAGTATGACCTGATAGTGTCGATAGTGAACCACGGCTTCACGACCGAGGTGATGGAGAGCGCCAAGACAGCCGGCGCGACGGGGGGGACGGTCCTGCACGGCAGGAAGCTGGGCGTAGACATGGACGCCAAGTTCCTGGGCATAACGCCCCAGCTTGAAAAGGACATAGTGGCGATCATATCCGCCCACGAAAAGAGGAACGACATCATGCGCGCCATAACGAAGAGCTGCGGTCTCAACACCGAGGCGCGCGGCGTGATCCTCTCCCTCCCAGTGGAGGAGATCGAAGGCCTAGGCCCGTCCCGCGACTCGTAGAGGCGCGCGTCGCGCGTCCGTCTCCGACAGCGCCTCCTCTGAATCAGCCTTTATGGCAGAGGTATTTGGCCGTCATCTCCAGCAGTATCTTCACGTCGACAGGTTTGGCCATGTGGTCGTTCATGCCGACGCTGACGCACTTCTCCGCGTCCTCGGCGAAGGCGTTGGCCGTCATGGCCACTATCGGCACGTCCCGGGAGCGCCCGAGGCCCGACCCTCTGATCTCAGCGGTGGCCTCGTAGCCGTCCAGCTTCGGCATACGCAGATCCATGTATATCATGTCGTACCTGTCCGGGGATGACGTGAACATGTCGACGGCTTCCCTGCCGTCTCTCGCGAAGTCGATCTCCGCGCCGGTACCGTCAAGGAGTCCCTTTACTATGTCCCTGTTTATATCAATGTCCTCCGCGACGAGCAGCCGCTTCCCGCTGAAATCATACTCGCTTGGGCCGCCGCTCTGCGCCTCCTGGGAGAGGAAAGCCGGCTCGACCGGGATCTGAAAGAAGAAACGGCTGCCTCTGCCCGCCTCGCTGGTCACCCCTATGCGTCCGCCCATCTGCTCCACTATGTTTTTGCTGATGGCGAGACCCAGGCCGGTCCCCCCGTATTTGCCGGAGACGCTGGCGTCCGCCTGGACAAACGGATTAAAAAGCTTCTTTATGTTCTCGCCGCTGATGCCTATGCCGTTGTCCTCTACTGCTACCTCTATGGCTGGCCCGTCACCGCCGCGATCGCTCGCCAGCTTTACGGAAAGCCTCACCGCTCCGCCCCTCGGGGTAAATTTGACCGCGTTCGACAAAATGTTGTTTATGACCTGCGACAGCCTCAGCTCGTCGCCCTTCAGAGCGTCCGGCACGTCCGGGGCCACGTCGAAGACTAAGGATATGCCCTTGTCGCTGGCTTTTACGATGTTGATGTTGTAAATGTCCCTCAGCATCCCATTGAACGAATAGTCTTGCCTCTTGAGCTCCAATTTCCTGGCCCCGATCTTCGACATGTCGAGGACGTCGTTTACGAGGCGCAGGAGGTGGCGGGACGCGCTGTCTATCTTGCCGAGGCAGTCCGCCACCTTTGCCGGGTCGTCAGGCGAGTCTTTCGCGATAGCCGACATGCCGATAATGGCGTTGAGCGGCGTCCGTATCTCGTGGCTCATGCTTGCCAGGAAAACCCCCTTCGCCCTCTCCGACGAGGCGGCCTCCTCCCGCGCCCTGATCAGGCTCTCAGTCGCGTCGTTCCTGTGGATGGCTGCGACGATCAGGAGGGCGGCCGAGTTCAGTATGCCCTTCTCCCTGTCGCTGAAAAGGCGTTCCTCGCGGCAGTCGTCGACGCATAAAAACCCCCAGTACTCATTGTCTATAAAGACCGGGATCATCAGGATGGACTTGATCCCCACCTCCGTCAGGAAAACCCTGTCCGGCTCGGGCAAATCCCTCACGTTGAAGTTCTCCGTGATGCCGGCGGGGAGCTTTTTCCGCCATATTTCCGGCGAGTCGTCGTAGCCCACCTCACTCAAAAATCTCCTCTCGCGCTCGTGAAAGGTCCCCTCGGAGAACCAGCTGAACGCCAAGACCGAATAGGCCTTGCCGTCCCTTTCCTCGTTCCTTCGGACGAATATCCTGTCCGCCCCTACGCTCGACGCTATGATTTTCAGAGATTCCCTCATCGCCTCGTCAAAGTCCTCGGCGCCGGACGACATGAGGATGGACGCGGCGATGTTCACCGCTTTCAGGAGTCTGTCCTGCTTTAGGATCTCTCCCATGGAATATTCTATATCCCGCCGCAGCAGCCCTCGGTAAAACTCGTTTTTGCCCTGCGCCACGCTCAGAGCGATCTCAGCCGTCTTCCTGTCGGTCACGTCCTGCTTGATGCCCACTACATGAACTGGCTTCCCGCCCTCGTCTTCGGCGACGGCGCCCTTGTCCTGAACCCAGATCACCGCGCCGTCCTTGCGGCGCATCCTGTACACCGACTCGAACGTTTCAGCCTTGCTGTCCAGGAAGCGTTCGAATTGCCCGCAGACCTTTTCCGCGTCCGCCTCCAAAATCGCGCCCTCCCACGCCGGCGTCCCATCGGGCAGTTCGCCCGGCCCGTAGCCGAGCAACCTGTCCCACTGCTCGTTGCGCACGAGCGCCCCGGTGCGCGTGTCATAGCTCCAGAGGCCGATCCTCGCTGTGTTTGCGATGAGATCCGAGAAAACGACGAAGGGCGCGTTCGTCGCGTCAGCGATGGCTAGCTCCGCCTCAGTCCCTAATATTTCGCTGCCGCGCCGGCTCTTCTCCGCTGCTTCACCCCTCATCTGGCCTTTCATCGTCCAGTCCCCCCTCAAAACATTAATGAAAAAACGAGTAAGCTCATCGAAGTGCCACTAAGTGCTTCAAACAGTGGCTCGTTTTCCCATATAATGGCAGATTACTGGATGAGGTGAAGGGCAAAAACCGTTATTTTTAAATAGGCAAAACGCTAAGAGACGAAGAACCTTTCAGCGCGCATCAGCAAATCGCACAGAAAAGCGAGTGGGAATTCATCAATCTTCTGCCGCGCGCCTCCGCATCCGGCAAGTCTCGCCCGTCCGCGCAACGGGGCAGCCACATAAGAACCCCGGCGCGACAGGAGGCGCTGAGGGCTCATGCCAATTTGAAATCAGCGCCCTAAAGTTATATCAGCCGGCACCCCCTGAGACGGATCTGACCGCGCGCTCCAGGTCGTCGCAGACGGCGCGCATCACGCCCTCGTCCTTGGCCTCCACCAAGATGCGCAAGAGCGGTTCCGTCCCCGACGGGCGCAGCAGTATCCTGCCAGACCCGGAAAGTTTCGCAAGGGCGTGTGCCCGCGCCTCCTCAAGCTCCGGCGAGGCGAGGACGCCCTCGCGGTCGGCGACCCGGATGTTCCTCAGCAGCTGCGGATACCTGGGGAACCTGTCTACGAGAGAGGAGATGTCCTCCCCCAACTCGCGGCATGCACGGAGGAACAGTATCCCGGCGCCAATGCCGTCCCCTGTTGACGCGTAGTCGAGCGCTATGATATGGCCGGACTGCTCGCCGCCGAGCCTGGCGCCAGTCTTGCGCATCATGTCGACGACGTACCTGTCGCCCACCTGGCTGCGGAAGATTTCGATCCCATCCTCGGCCATCTTTTCGTCGAGGGCCATGTTGCTCATAACGGTGGACACGACGCCGCTGCCCAGCTGCCCGCGCGAGGCCAGGTAACGGCTGATTATCCACAGCATTATGTCGCCGTCGATCACCCTCCCCAGCCCGTCGCAGAGGAGGACCCTGTCGGCGTCGCCGTCAAAGGCGAACCCCAGGACCGCAGACTCGCGCTTCACCGTCTCGGCCAGGTGTCTGATGTGGATGACGCCGACGCCTTCGTTTATGTTAAGGCCGTCCGGCGTGACGCCCGTGTAGGAGACACGTCCGCGCCAGTTTGAAAAGACCGTCATGGCTATGGTGGAGACTGCCCCGTTCGCCGCGTCCACCACTATCGGCCAGTCGCAGTCGCCCGCTAAGGAGAGCTGGCCGGAGAGCCACGCGGCATACTCCTCCGCGCGGGCGCACTCGTTGACGAGGCCGCCGATGGAAGCACCGGTCGGGCGCCAGTCGTCCAAGAGGTTATCCCCCAGGTACTCCTCTATCGTGGCCTCGTCGTCGTCGGAGAGCTTCGAGCCGCTGCTGTCGAGAAACTTTATCCCGTTGTACTCAGCTGGGTTGTGGGAAGCGCTGATTATCCCCCCGCCGTCAAAATCGGAGTTTCGGAGAACGTAGCTCACACCGGGAGTGGGAAACACCCCAAGGGAGTGAACGTCCGCGCCGGCTGACATCATGCCGGACACGAGGGCAGACTCAAGCATGACCCCGGATCGCCGCGTGTCCCTGCCAACGGCTATCTTTGGCCGCGGAACCCCCCTTTCGGTGAGGAAGAGCACGAAAGCGCGGCCCAGGCGCAAGGCCATCTCCGGCATCATTATGCCGCTGTTCGCCACGTCCCGCACCCCGTCTGTCCCAAACAGGCATCTGACCCTTTCAGGCGTTACCATAAAACAACCACTCCTCTTGGTGTTTGACGCGTCTTTGCCGACACTACTTCACGCTTGCCTCGCTCGCTGTCCTCAGCGTACCACAAGTACGCTTCCGGGCGCTCGTTCGGCAATCCCTCGTATTGCCGGCAAATCCGCGCCAAACACTTGTGTGATGCGCCAGACTAGCGTATCTGCGCGCTGACCTCCACGCGCTCCGGCTCTACGCGCAAGACGCGCAGATCCTCGGACATGCCCCGTGCCAGCACGGGGAGCGATAGCCTGCGGGCCACGACGTTTGTCACGTCCACGTAAAGCTCAAGGGGCGGGCGCGACATATCGAACGGCTCGGTCGTGGAGACGACCCTCTCCAAGGTCACGCTGACCACGGCCGGTTCGAGCGACCACTCCAGGTAAGCGCCCCTGCCATCCACTGTGACCGGCACGCTCAGGAACGTCGCCGCCTCCATAGCCGAGTCGAACTCGACCATCACGTTCACCTTGTCCGCGCTCACGACGGTTATGTCCTGCACGGGCAGGTCTAGCGGGACGTCGATGTTCATCGCCTCGGCGTGTCCAGTGACGTCTATGGCGTCCAGGACGATTTCATTCACGCTCGCTAGGGAACTCCTCCTGCCGCGTAATGTTACCATATCTGGGGACACTGATACAATTCCAATATCAAAACCTTCTGCGGGCGCCCCTTCTATCGGGACCCTCACGGGGACGCGTTTCTGGTCTATTGTCTCCTCCAGCTTGGCCGAGACCCGCACCTTGGCCGGCTCTACGAGAATGCCCTCCACGTCGCCGCCGTCGCCCGCGAGCGTGACGCTGAGATCGTCGTTTATCCCGGCGGTCAGCTTCTCCACCGACTCGCGCACCTCGGCCCTGCGGACACCGAATATCAGCGACTCCGGCCCTCGCGCCACCACCTCCGCCGGGATGATCGACACGTCCCCTAGAGAGAGGTTCTCCGGCATGGCCCCGACAACCCTGAGCGAGGGGCGCAGCGTCCGCTCGATGATCCTGAACAGCTCCACGTCCACTATCTGCGGCGAGTAGCCCGACAGCCTGACGCCATCCGGCATCTCCAGCTGGACGGGCAGGCGGTACTTCCCGGGCCTGAGGTCCTGCACGGAAACCGAGGCCGTTATCTCGCTTTTGTCCATGAGCGCCAGACGGTCGACCCGCCCCTCGATAGCGACGTCCACGGCGGTGGCCGCGTTGGATATGGAGTAGCCGTCCTGTAGGTCCGGGTACATGAGTGGCACGCTGATGCTCCTAGAACTGGGCGCTGTCCCGTCCCACGTCACGAAGAGCCAGAGGCTCGCGGCAAACACGATGGAGAGGACCTGCAAAACTATGCGCGTCCGCCTGGGCTCGTCGGATATATCGAAAAACTTTCGCAGCCTGCCCATTACCGACATCGGCGCTACCTCTCCGTGCCGGGCCACTGCGACTCGATCTCCAGCTTTATGCGTTGGAGGAGCGTCAAGTCTTTGCCGTAGGGGTTGAAGTACCTGTGGACGAAGCGGGTCAGCTGCTCGTCCGTGAGGGGGCGCGGGGAGATGCGGCCCCTCACCGTCAGCAGGACATGCCCGTGCTCCTCCGAGACGACGAGGGCGTAGGCGTCTGAGACCTCTGTCACGCCCACAGCCGCCCTGTGCCTTGTCCCGTGCCACCTCGATATGTCCGTGTTGTCGGTGAGAGGGAGGTAACAGGCCGCCGCTATCACGACTTGCCTGTCCAGTATCGCGGCGCCGTCGTGGAGGGGGTTGCCGGGCCAGAATATGCTCATGATGAGCTCCTGCGTTATCTCCGAGCGGAGATGCACGGCGGACCTCCATATCTCCTTGAGGCCAGTGTGCCTCTGAAAGACGAGGAGCGCCCCGATCCTGTGGTGCTGGAGGTAGAGGACGGCCTTCACCACCGCGTCGGCGTACACCTCGCCTAAGTCGCCGCCGCGCGAGCCGCCCTGAAGGAAGCGGCCCCTGCCAAGCTCCTCCAAGAGGCGCCGCAGCTCCGGCTGGAACACTATCGGTATCGCTATCAGAAACGCGCTCATGAGGTTGCCCAACAGCCACGATATGGTGCGCAGGTCAAGGGCGCGCGCCACAGCGCCAAAGGCCGCGATCACGAAAAGCCCGCGCACGAGCTGCATCGCCCTCGTGTCCACGAAGAACAGCATCACCCGGTACGCTATGAGCGCCACCACTAGTATGTCTATGAGATCCTGCCACCTGAAATTTATGAACGACGACAACTCGACCCTCCGCGCAGATTATTTACTTGAGGCGACCCTGTCGCCTTAGTCCGAAAGCGGCGTACCGCCGCATTACCGTGAGCCCCTGAGCTTTCTGAGCAGGGCCAAGTTGCCGGCGTCGCCCGGGCCGTCCTTCGGCGTCTCCAGTATCACCGGCGTGTCATGGAACCTGGCGTCGGCCACCAACATGCCGAAAGGGACGATCCCTATCCCCCCCTCGCCAAGGTGGGCGTGCCTGTCAACCCTGTCGCCGCGCCCGCCCTTGTTGTCGCTGATATGCCAGCACATCACCCTGTCCAGGCCGACATGACGCGACAGGGACGAGACGAGCCGCTCATACCCGCCCTCGGTGCTTACGTCGATGCCAGCGCCGAAGAGGTGGCAGAGATCCGCGCATACCCCGAGCCTCTTGTCCCAGTCCAGCGCATCGATCACCCAGGCCAGCTCATCTACAGTAGAGCCCAGCAACCCGCCCTGTCCCGCCATGGTCTCAAGCAAGACCGGCACCCCCAGCTCCTCCGTGCCGTCCAAGATTTCCCGAAGCGAGGCGGCGAGGGCGCCCCGGGCCGACATAGGCGGCGCGTCCCCCGACGAACCGGGGTGCAGCACCACCGCGTCGATGCCGAGCTGGTAGCAGCGCCCTATCTCGGCCTTGAGCGCGTCGACGCTCTTGCGCCGCACGTGCGCGTCGCCCGCGAGGTTGATCAGGTACGACGCGTGAGAGACGACGCTCTTCATGCCGCTTGAGAGGAGCGCCTTCCTGAACGCGCTTATCTCGCCCTCCGACAGGCTCTTGCCGTGCCACTGGAGGGGGTTCCTCGTGAAAATCTGCATGGCCTCGCACCCAAGGGCCACAGCTCTCTCTATTGCCCGGTGAAGCCCGCCGGAGACCGAAATATGCGCGCCCAGAAGAGACATCGGCGCGTCAGTGCATCCTCATGCGTCCTTCGTAGACCACGCCCTGGATCCCGTCCACCGTCACCAGCATCCCGTCCCGCAGTTTCTCCATGGCCCCTTCCACGCCCGTGATGCACGGTATTCCGAGCTGGAGGGCCGTCATGGCGGTGTAATTGGACATGCCAGCCTCCTCGGTGATGAAGGCCGCGGCCTTTTTCATCGCCGGCAGATAATCGGCGTCCGTGGTGGACGCCACCAGGATGTTGCCGTCCCGCATCTTGTCGACGGCGTCGGCGGCCGATGAGACCTTGCAGACGAAACCGGCAGCCTCGCGCTTCACGAGCGAGGGCGCGCTGAAGAGGCGCCTGCCCACCGTCTGCACCAGCAGCATGTTCGTGGTGCCGGAGACGAATACGGGGAACCCGGTGGTGATCACTACCGTGTCCCCCTCCATGACGTAGCCCTGTTTCAGCACTGCCGCTATAGCCCCGTCCACCGCCGTCTCGGCGCCGTCGTACTCCTCCATCAGGAGGGGCCTTACGCCCCACATCAGGGCAAGCGCGCGCCAGGTCGAGCGGAGCGGCGTCGAGCCTATGACGGTGGCCTTCGGCCTGTATTTGCTGACCATGCTCGCCGTGCTGCCGCTCCTCGTGAGCGAGATGATCGCAGAGGCTTTCAGCTCCTCCGCCACGCGCATGGCGGCGTGGCTCACGGAATCCGCTGTGTTCAGCGCCGCGTTGGCCTCGCGCTTCACGAGATATCTGTCGAGCAGCTCCCCCTCGGTGCTGAGGACTATGTTTTCCATCGTCCGGACTGCCTCTACGGGGTATTTGCCGTTCGCCGTCTCCCCGGAGAGCATCACGGCGTCCGTCCCGTCGAGGACGGCGTTGGCCACGTCGCTCGCCTCTGCCCTCGTGGGGCGCGGGTTCCTTATCATCGAGTCCAGCATCTGCGTCGCCACTATTACCGGCTTCCCTCTCTTGCGGCAGAGCTCGATTATCTTCTTCTGCACGATCGGGACGACCTCCGTCGGCACCTCGACCCCGAGATCGCCCCGGGCGACCATCACGGCATCCACGACCTGGACGATATCCTCCAGGTTCTGGACGGACTGTAGCGTCTCGATCTTCGCCATGATGTTTATTCTCTTGTTCTTGCCACCGTAGCCCTCGACCACGCTGCGGACCTGCATTATGTCCTGCCTGCTCCGAACGAAGGAGACGGCGATATAGTCCATGTCGTGATCCATGCCCCACTTGATGTCCTCTATGTCCTTTTCGGTGAGCGTCGGCACGGAGAGCGAAGCGCCCGGGACGTTCACGCCCTTGCGCTCTCCCAATGTCCCGCCGACCAGCACGCGGCAGAGTATTTCCTCCGGCTCGACGCTCTCGATCTTGAGGTGGATGGCACCGTCGTCTATAAAAATGTCCTGCCCGGCGTCGACTTCCTTTCGCAGGGCGGCGTAACTGACGCTGACCCCTTCCGCCGTCCCATCTCGGTCGTCAGCGTACAGGCGGAACTCGCTGTCCGCTTTAAGCTCCACAGGCACGTGACCCGCCAGAAGCCCCGTCCGTATCTCCGGCCCCTTGGTGTCCAGCAGAGTGGCTATCGGATATCCGTTCTCCTGCTCTATCTGTCTCACCATATCAAGCATATGCCCATGTCCCACGTGGTCGCCGTGGCTGAAGTTAAACCTCGCCACGTTCATTCCGGCCCGCACGACCTCCCTCAGCTTCTCTATCTCGGCGCAAGCCGGGCCAAGGGTGCAGACGATCTTCACTTTTCTCGTGCTCATAGCAACAACATCGCCTTTCAGATCAACTCGCCCAAACGACACTCAGCGGGGACGTCAGAGACGGGCCGACACGGCCTGGCCGCTTATGACGGTGGCGCGCCCCCTCGAGATGTCGCTTATCTTCGCCGCGAGGCCGGGGGCCATTGCGACCTTCATGGATCTCATTTTAAGCAGCCCGTGCCGGTCTGGCGTCTGCAAATCCAGCAAAACGGGCATGTTCCCGGGAAATTTCTCCAGCTCCGAGTAGAGGGAGCTGTAAAAATCGTCAGGCAGCCCCTCGGTAGCCACCCGGATGCGCACCGCCCCCGTCCCTCGCCCCCGTGCCTCCGAGAGCGGTTCGATTTCGTCCAGCAATATTGAAACCTCACCCTCGTTGCGGACGGTGCCCTTGATCACGTATGGCGAGCCGGGCAGCAGCAGCGGCTTCACGCGCGGCCACTGGCGCGGGAAGCAGACCGCCTCCACCTGGCTGTGAGAATCCTCGACGATCAGTATGCCCATAGGGTCGCCTTTCTTAGTGTACTTCTCGCGGAAGTTCACGAGCAGGCCCAGCGTCACAACCGGCGAGTCGCCCATCCTCCAGTGCTCCAGGTCCCTCAGCGAACATGTAGCGTACCTATATTCGTCGGCTAAGAACTCGTCGTAGGGATGCCCGGAGATGTATATCCCCACGGACTCCTTCTCCTGGTTCAGCAACTCCCTCTGCTCGTAGTCCGGGACTTCGGGCATCGGCGGCTCGTCATCCGCGTCCATGTCGTCGAAGAGCGACTTCTGGTTTGCGCAGTCGCCCCTCCTTGCCGCGCTGTCTATCATGGTGGGCAGCGCCTCGAAGAGTTTCCGCCTGTTCCACTCGATAGCCGAGAACGCGCCGGAGCGCACCAGGTTCTCCAGCACCCCCTTGTTCACGACGCGCAGGTCCACCCTCGTCACGAAATCCCACAGCGACTTGAACGGGCCGCCGGAATCCCTGGCGCGCAGTATGCTCTCGACGGCGCCGGCGCCGGCCTTGGCGACCGCCGACAGGCCGAACAGTATCTCGCCGTCCGCCACGGTGAACCTGGAGCGCGACTTATTTATGTCCGGCCGCGTCACGTTTATGCCCAGGGCGCGCACCTCGCCGATGTACCTCCCCAGGACGTCCATCTTGGAGCCGACGAGCGCCGAGAGGTAAGACGCCATGAACTCCGGCGCGTAGTGTGCCTTGAGGTATGCCGTATGGTAGCTGATGAGCGCGTATGCGGCGCTGTGCGACTTGTTGAAGCCGTATCCGGCGAATTTCTCGATGATGTCGAATATCTCGGCGGCCTTCGTCCCCGGGACGCCCTTGGCCTCCGCGCCCTCAACGAACTTCGCGCGCTGCGCCGCCATCACCTCCACCTTCTTCTTGCCCATGGCGCGCCTCAGCAGATCCGCCTCGCCCAGGGTGTAGCCGGCGAGCTGCGCCGCGCACTGCATGACCTGCTCCTGGTACAGGATTACGCCGTATGTCTCCGAGAGCGCGTCCGAAAGCAGCGGATGAGGGTATTCCACCCGCTCCCGTCCGTGCTTGCGCTCCACGTACTGGTCGGCCATGCCGCTTTCCAGAGGGCCGGGGCGATAGAGGGCCATCAGTGCGACCAGATCCTCGAAACGGTCGGGCGCGAGACGCCTGATCAAATCCTTCATGCCGCCGGATTCGAGCTGGAACACGCCCAGCGTGTCACCCGACCTTAGCATCTCGAACGTCTGCGGGTCGTTCATCGGGATGGACTCGAGATCGACTGGCCCGTGGCCGCTCGCCTTTATGTTTTCGAGCGCCTCCTCGATGATGGACAGGGTGCGCAGGCCGAGGAAGTCCATCTTGACCAGGCCCAGCTTCTCGACCGGCTCCATGGAGAACTGCGTCACTATTTGGCTCTCGCCGATCCGCGTCACCGGCACCATCTCCATGGTCGGCTCAGGGGTTATCACGATCCCGGCCGCGTGCTGGGAGCAGTGCCTGGCTAGCCCCTCTATCCTGCTCGCTATGTCCAGGAGCTTCCGCACCTGCGGGTCAGAGTCGTAGACGGCCTTAAGGTCGGGCGTTTTCTTGAGCGCCTCCGGGATGTTCTTTATGCCGGATCTGATCGGGTCCGGTATCAGCTTGGCCACCCTGTCCACGTCGGCGTAGGGCATCCCCAGCGCGCGCCCCACGTCCTTCACGGCCTGCTTGCTCATCATACGGCCGAACGTTATTATCTGCGCCACGTGATCGGCGCCGTATTTCGATACTATGTACGAGATGACCTCGTCGCGGCCCCTGTCAGATATGTCCGTGTCGATATCGGGCATGCTTATGCGCTCCGGGTTCAGGAACCGCTCGAAGAGCAGCTTGTGCGATATCGGGTCGAGATCCGTGATGCGCAGCGCCCAGGCGACGAGCGACCCGGCGGCCGACCCCCTGCCAGGGCCAACCGGTATGCCCATCCCCTTGGCGCTCGCTATGATGTCGGAGACGATGCAGAAGTAGCCGGGGAAGCCCATCTGCTCGATGACGCCTAACTCGTACTCCAGCCTCTCGGCATATTCCGGGCTGGCCTCACTCCCGTTCAGCCTCTCGCGCAGCCCGTCGCGGGCGATGCGGCGGAGGTGGGTCGAAAGGGTCTCCCCCTCCGGCAGGTCGTAGTTCGGGAGGTGGTACTCGCCGAACTTTAAGCCCACGTTGCAGCGTTCGGCGATAAGGGCCGTGTTTTGAAGGGATTCCGGCACCTCGGCCCCGAATATGTCCCACATCTCCTCGCGGGTCCTGAAGTAAAAGTCGTCCCCCGTGAAGCGGTACCGCTCCCTGTCGTTCACGTTGCTGTTCGTCTGGACGCACAGCAACACGTCGTGCCAGAGGGCGTCCTCCCTGCGCATGTAGTGGGCGTCGTTCGTCGCGACCAAGCCGAAGCCGTGCTCCCTGCTCATCCGTATGAGCGTCTTGTTTACGAGCGCTTGCTCTGGGATCATGTTGCTCTGGATCTCCAGGAAAAAATTCTGAGGCCCCATTATGTCGCGATACAGCATGGCCCTGGAGAGCGCCCCCTCCTCGTCGCCAGCCATGATGAGCGCCGGCGTCTCGCCGCCCAAGCAGGCGGAAAGCGCTATAAGCCCCTTCGAGTAGCGGGAGAGGAGGTCGTGGTCTATCCTGGGCTTGTAGTAGAAACCGTCCGTGCATGCGATGGAGACGAGCTTCGTGAGGTTGCGGTAGCCCTCGTCGTCCTGGGCCAGCAGGACGAGGTGGAACTGCTCCTTGGCCTCCCTGCACCGGTGGCCGCTGGGCGCCACGTACACCTCGCAGCCGAGTATGGGCTTGACGCCGGCGTTCTTGCACTCGTTGTAAAATTCCACGCACCCGTACATCACGCCGTGATCCGTCAGCGCGACAGCTCCCATTCCCATATCCCTGGCCGCGGCGGCCAGATCCTGACACTTGTTCGCCCCGTCCAGCAAGCTGTACTCGCTGTGGACGTGCAGGTGAACAAAGGGGTTATTCATAGCGATACCGACTCCTTAAAATATATTCAGTCAACTGGCGTCCGCGATGCCCTCGTCGTCGCGCGAATCCTCCAGATCAGCGCCTACGGCGGGTTTTGCCATCAGCAGGTCGGCGCCGAGGTAGGACGACAGCTCCTCCATGGACATCTCGCCCGGTAACGTGCGCCCCGCGGGCTTCACGCTCTGCGAACTGGCCTTTTCCTCCTGGGGCGACACCCGCGGGGCGTCCCCAGGCACCAGCCCGAAGGCCGCGCAGAGCGAGTTTCTGCCCCTCGCGGATTCCAAGACGGCCCTGGAAACGGGGCTGGCCTCTCTGCAGTCTATCACAAGTTCCCCTCCTGCCACGGAGAGACTGGCGTCGATCATGGCAGCGCAGAGCGACAGGTCGCTGTCCCAGAGCGAGGAGAAGAGCGCCGCCCAGCCCTCCCCCGAACGGTCGTCAGGCCGTGCCGCCTCGGGCGCTGTGACGGGTTCGGGCCTTGCAGGCGGCGCTTGGCCCCGCGCTCCCTTAAAAGGCGCCGCTTCCCTGGGCGCGGGGCGCTCCGCTGGCACCGTGGCCACGGGATTGGCGGCGACGCTCGCCGGTTCCCCGTTCATGGCGCCGATCAGCCCGAACGTCAGAAGGCCGGAAAACACGTCAGACCTCAGCCCCTGCCTCACCCTCGGGTAAAGGGAGGCGCACACGGACACGAGCTTGCCCAGCACGCCGGAACTCCACCCAGGGACCTCGGAGGCGAGGAATTTTTTCTCCTCATCGGAGAGCGTCAGGCCGGAAAAAGCGGCGTCGCCCCACAGGCTGTAGACCCACATGTCGCGGAAGAGGGGGAAGAGGGCATCCAAAAACCGCTCTGGCGAAACGCCGCGCTCTATCAGCTCCTTCAATGACGCGGCTGCCTCCGCAGGGGCGCCGCGCAGCAGCGACGCGAATCGCTCCATCTCCGCCCTGCCGCTGCCGCCCAGGAGGGCGTTCACAGCCTCGGCTGTGAGCTTGCCGCTGCCTAAGGCGAGCGCCTGTTCCGCCAGGGAGAGCGCGTCCCGGAGCGCGCCGTCGGCGTTCCTCGCGATCTCCCAGAGGGCGGAGTCCTCAGCCTCGAAACCCTCCTTCGCGGCCACGCCCTTCAATCGCCCCGCGATGCCCGAAGCCGTTATCCTGTGGAACGGCACGTGCTGGCACCTGGATCTTATCGTCACAGGCACCTTGTTCGGCTCCGTGGTCGCGAATATGAAGAGGGCAAAGGGCGGTGGTTCCTCCAGCGTCTTCAAAAGCGCGTTGAACGCCTCAGTCGTGAGCATGTGGACCTCGTCGAGTATATAGACCTTGCTGCCGCCCATGAAGGGCGCAAGCCCCACGTGGGACTTCAATTCCCGGATCTGGTCGATCCCCCTGTTCGACGCGCCGTCGATCTCCATCACGTCTAGATGCTCCCCGGAGGCGACATCCGCGCAGGACTTGCAGGAGCAGCACGGCTCGCCGTCCTTCGGCGACTCGCAGTTGACTGCCATGGCCAAGATCCGCGCCGCAGTCGTCTTGCCGCACCCCCTGGGGCCTGAGAAGAGGTACGCCTGTCCCAGCCTTCCCTCCGTAAATGACAAGCGCAGCAGGCTCGTCGCGGCCTTTTGTTCCACTATGTCGGAAAAAATGCGGGGCCGGTATTTACGATAAAGGGAGACGCGCACCTGAACTCCTCCTCGCCGCTTTGGGCAGGTTGGATCCATTCTATCATAAAAAGGCGAAACAGTGGACGCCGCCCACGCCCGGCAGGGAGCGTCCCTTGCCGGGCGCGGGCGGCGTCCGCGGCTTTTTAAGAGGGCCGTTTTATAGCCAGGCGCCTACTTCACGGACAGCGGCGTGAAGGCCCTCGGCTCGATCACGCGGAAGGAGAACGACTCCGTCAGGTAAAACTTGAGCATCTTGCCGTCTGAGCCGTTGTAGCCGACGATGAAATCACCGCCCAGCGTGAGCTCGAAGTCCCCGCCCCTCTTCGAGACCAAGAGCGCCCCGTCGTTGGACGGCGTGTATATGAACTCGTCCACGTCGCTGTTCTTTTTCACCAGGTCGAAGAGCGAGCGCCCGTCGGCAATGCGGCACAGCGCGTCGCGCAGCGTCTTCCCGCCCACTAAGGCATACGGCCCGCCTATGGACTCAACTGTCTTGAGCCTGGTTATTTCGCTGTACAGCGCGTACAGGAAGCCTTGCGCGTCGCCGGGGAGTGAGACGGGCGCGTTTGCCGCCACGTCTGCCAGACCCTTCAAGCGCGCCGCGCCGAAGCCATAATAAACGGCATTGTCCTCGAACGCGGCTGCAGCGATGGCGGCCTTTTCAACAGGGACGAGATCCGGGTCCGCCGAACCTCTGTCGATCATGTGCAGGTCAAAGGCCGCCAGCTCAAATTCCGCCCGCGCCTCTACGGCCGGCACGATGCTCCTCACGCCGTAGCCAACGTCGCCAGATCTGTCCAGCTTCTCGAACTTCCCGAGGGGCACGCCGGAAAAGTCCCATCCCTCCGGGCCCTTAACATCGACGAACCTCCTGGCTGACAGGTTCTCGCGCAGAGTCCTAACGGCCTGAGCGTCGATCGCCTCCAGCGCGGCGGAGCTTATAGGGGCATGTTCGCGTGAAAACATCATCAAACCCTCCCAGTCATATTATTTTATTTATTCTTTAAAGAACCTATGCCGAGGGACCCGGAGCCGGATGAAGACGAGCCTTGCTGGCCGGACCCTCCTGTGGCGTTTTCCTCGACCTCCGTGATCGGCAGCGATGTGAAGACATACGTCTTCATCTGCGCGTCGAACTCTGGCGTGACGCGCCTCAGCGACTCGAACAGCATCACGGCGTGTTCGATCTCCTCGTTGCGGTTGTGCAGCATCAGCGCCTTCACGGACTCGTCCTTGGTGACGTCTGCCCTTTGGTTGTAGAGGTTGATGGCGTCCAGCTCCTCGATGAGGCTCTGGATCACCCTGTCGAACTCCTTGGCGGCGCCCGACAGCTCCGAGTACGGCTCGTAGTAACTCATGCAGTGTCCCTCCCAGTCTTCACTGATTTTTGCCAATTCGTCATCGGCAGACACTTGATTTCAAACTGGCGTCACACGGAAATCGCAAGCGGACGGTCGCCGCTCGCTCGTCTAACTATACACCTTTTTTAGGGAAATTACATAACGTGGTTTCTGCTTATTAAATGCTTGTAAATACGCGGTAAATACGCTGCCGCCACAAGGCCGTCAAACGCGAGGGAGGGGCCTCGCGGCCCCCCCTCGCGGTGGCTATGGTTGTTGCGCTATTGCGCGCCCGGTTCAGCCCTTCCTGCGGAGGAGCGCCGCAGCGCCGGTCGCGGCCAAGAGGCCCGCTAGGCCCGCGCCGGCGTCGCAACCGCCGCCCTTGCCGCCGGTGGGCTCTTCCTCGCGTTTGTCGTTCACGTCCGTCGCGCTGAGTTTCACGTCCGCTGTCTGTATGTATTTGTTTATCCCTATGCGGTACGATATCTCTTTGATCGTGGCCGCCGCGTAGTCGCTGACGACGCCGGTCACCTTGAAGTACTTTTCCCCGGCGCCCCTGCCAGAGATACTTGCCGAACCCACGAGCGTGACCTTCGTGCCGCTGATCCCCGTCCCGGTGACGCTGGCATCGCTCACGGCGTCAGCCGTCAGGCTTGTCGGGATGTAGGCCTCGAACAGCGTGTCGCTCCCGCTCGTGGTGAGCTCCGTCTTCCACGCGGACAGTGCGGCTGGCGCGGTGTCCACGAACGTCTCGTCGGTGTGCTCTATGGGCTTTATCTCCACCCTTACGGTCTGAGCCTCCGTGCCGTTGACCGTGATCGGTATGTCGAACACCCCTATGTCGTTCGCCTTGCCGGAGATTGTAACCTCGCCGCCGACCACCGTGACTTCGAGCCCTATGCCCTTGAGCTTGGCGACGTCGGCGGCGTCCTCATCGACTGCGACGCTCGTCGCAGGCGCGCCAGACTCCGTGGTTATCCGGGCCTTCGTCTCGAACGTCCCGTCACTGGCCGGGGTATCGGAAACTTCAGTGGTGCCCGGGGCGGGCGGAGCGGGCGGATTGTCGTCATCGCCGCCGGGCGTCGTCCCGCCGCTGCCGCCGCTACCCGCGTCGGCGCTGCTGTCAGGGGCAGCCGAGCGGAATCTGTCGACGCCCGGGTGCTCGTAACCACGCCACTTGGCGTATAAGGCCGGGGCCGCGGCCGGGGTCAAACCGCTTACGTCAGTCAC
>JAIRNC010000057.1 GCA_031258255.1 Synergistaceae bacterium | reverse complement strand
GGCCTCCTGGCGGCGACCGGCGCCGTGGCGCTCCTCCGCAGGAAGGGCTAAACCGATAGCGGCAAAGCAGTAAGCGATTTATTCACCACGCGAAAGAGGGGCCGGTCATCCGGCCCCTCCTTCGTATTTTCACACTCTCTAACGCCGAACCTACAAACGCGCGTTTGGCGCTAGCAAGCTGACGGACGGGCGCGCAATGCGCGCGCCCCTACGAAACCTTCGCGGTATTTACGCGCAATCATGGGACACGAGGCGACAGCATCTTCTCCGGGTTTTGAAATTTCCGGCGACGGCGCGAGAGGGTATGTCCGCCTATTTTTTCTCCATCAGTGATTTTCCAATGTCGAACGCTTTAAGAGCCGGGGCTGAGATTTTGCAGTACATTCCACCGGCGAACGCAATTGGCGATATTTTGAACGGGTCCGGGGATCCGCCAGCGCCTAGGCAGTCCTCGCGAGCCCAGGACGCCAGAATTTCTCCTATGAACATGTCGTGGCTTCCGATTTTGAAAGTATGAATCAGTCTGCACTCAAGGCAAAAGGGGAACTCGTCAACAATCGGAGCGTCCACGTACTGTCCGCGCAGCGGGGTCAGCCCGGCTGCGGCGAATTTATCGACAGATCTCCCAGACGTCATGCCGCAGAAGTCGGCCTGTACAGCCTGGCTGTGTGACGGAATGTTGACGGTGAACTCCTTTTTCTCCATTAAGGACGCATAGGTATGCCTCTCCCTGCGGACAGATATCTGAACCGCCGGAGGCTCGCTGCAACAGACTCCGGCCCAGGCGAGCGTCGCGAGGTTTGGCCGTCCCGAACTGTCGTATGTGCCGCAAAGGACGAGCGGAGTCGGGTACAGAAACGGACTGGCACCCATGTTTTTCTTTCCAGCGAACATCTGAAATCCCCCTGTCTTATTCTGACTTCTGATCCCACGTCATTATAATATATCTCATCCGCTCGCCTGCGCCTATGCTGGCAGATATTGACATTAAACTATTACGCGATATAGTTTTTGCGCACTATGCGTACCTCAATAAAATTCCAAGGAGGTCTTTCCTGATGAAAGTTGGATGCCCGAAGGAAATCAAAAACCGCGAGTACAGGGTGGGGCTGACGCCCGCTTCCGTTGCCACCTACGTGAGCTCTGGACACGAGGTGTTCGTCGAACACGACGCCGGGCTTCACTCCGGGTTCACGGACGAGGAGTACGGGGCGGCGGGAGCCAAGATCCTGGGCGACGCGCGGAAGGTCTGGGAGACGGCGGACATGATCGTGAAGGTGAAGGAGCCACTGCAGTCGGAGTACGGGCTTATGCGCGACTCACAGATCATCTACACGTACTTCCACTTCGCGGCCAACAAGGATCTGACCGAAGCCTGCGTCAAATCCGGCGCTAGCTGCGTCGCCTACGAGCTGGTCAGGGAAGACTGGGGGCTGCCTCTCCTCCAGCCTATGAGCGAGGTGGCCGGGCGCATGTCCGTGATCATGGGTTCCTACTATCTCGGGAAGAGCCACGGCGGCAGCGGCGTCCTGCCAATGGGCGTGCCGGGAGTCGCCCCGGCGAACGTCCTCGTAATCGGGGGCGGCACCGTGGGGATCAACGCCGCCAAGGTAGCTGCCGGCATAGGGTCTCGCGTAACGATAGCCGACGTGAGCCAGCAGCGCCTCGCGTACCTGGCCGAGGTCATGCCCGCGAACTGCGTGCCCCTTTACAGCGACACCACGTCTATCGCGGCCGAGATCGAGCGGTCGGACATGGTTATAGGGGCAGTCCTCCTGCCTGGCGGCGCGAAGGCGCCCAGGCTCGTGACCAGGGAACATCTGCGCTCCATGCGCCCAGGGTCCGTATTCGTGGACGTGGCCATCGACCAGGGCGGCATCGCCGAGACATCCGTCCCCACGACGCACGACGACCCGGTTTTCACGGAGGAGGGCGTCATACACTACTGCGTGGCGAACATGCCCGGCGCTTACGGCCGGACATCGACCACTGCCCTCTCGAACGCGACGATCAAATACGGCGTCACGCTCGCGAACAAGGGCGTCAGGGACGCTTGCGCGCAGAGGGCCACGATCATGCGCGGGCTGTCCGTCTACAAGGGGATGATTACGGTCAAGGCCGTCGCCGAGACGTTCGGCATGGACTACAAGGCACCGTCTGAGGCACTGGGTATCTGATTCTGATATCATATGTCTGATTCCAAACCAACTCGCGTATATACGAGCTGGTTTGGAATCAGTGTCATATTTTCAGAAAACGCCGCCGCAGGAACAGACGCCGCATCCCGAAGGGACAGCTTCCGCAGGGTCGTCAAGGTAGCAGCCGTCGAAGCAGGCCGTGCACAGCCTGTCGCCTGGCAGCCCTATCGCCCCGATCAGCCCGTCCTTTGAAAGGTATCGCAGCGAGTCCGCGCCGATGGACGCGGCAATCTGGGCGACCGAGTGCCCGGCGGCGGTGAGATCGCCCCTCGACGGCGTATCTATCCCGTAATAGCATGGGTATTTGACGGGCGGGGATGAGATGCGCAGATGCAGCTCTCGGGCCCGGCACTCCCGCACCATCGCGACTACGAGGCCAGCCGTCGTGCCCCGGACGAGCGAGTCGTCGACGAGTATGGCGCTGCTGTCAGCGAAAAGCTCCTGGCTGGGGCTCAGCTTCACACGCACCCCGAGTTCGCGCACCCGCTGGGTCGGCTGTATGAAGGTCCTGCCCACATATCTGTTCCTCACAACTGCTGCCTCGAACGGTATTCCGGACTCCTCCGCGTAACCGATAGCGGCAGTCGTGCCGCTGTCCGGGAGGTACGCCACGAAATCGGCGGCATCAGGGTCGCCGCCGCTGGAACACTCCTCGCTGGAACCCTCTCTCGCCAACCTGCGGCCCATCTCCTGCCGCGCCCTGTAGACAGACCTGCCCTCGATGACGCTGTCCGGGCGCGCGAAGTAGACGAACTCGAACGAGCAGAGCCACCGGCGGTCTGCTTCAATGCCAAGGCGATATGACGTGAGGCCATTCTCGTTTATCAGCAGCACCTCGCCCGGCTCTACATCGCGCACCAACGTGGCGCCTATGAGGCTGAACGCGCAGGACTCAGAAGATATGTAATAGTTGTCGTCGCGCCTGCCGAGGGCAAGGGGGCGGAAGCCCCAGGGGTCGCGCGCGGCGACCAGCCCGTCCTCCAGCAGTACGACGAGGCTGAAAGCCCCTCTCGCGCGCTCCAGGGCGTAAAGCAGCGCGTCAAGGGGACGCTTGGCCGGCTGATGCGCCACCAGGTGCAGAATCGCCTCCGTGTCCGAGGTGGACTGGAATATCGCGCCCCTGCTCTCCAGCGACGAGCGAAGCTCCGTCAGGTTCGTCAGGTTGCCGTTATGGGCTATCGCGACGGGGCCTTGGGCGTAGTTGGCGCAGATCGGCTGGGCGTTCTGAAGCAGAGACCCGCCGGCGGTCGAATAGCGGACGTGTCCGATGGCCGACGTCACCTTCGTGCGTGAGAGGCTCTTCTGGTCGAGCGCCTCGTGGACGAGCCCCATGCCCTTTTCGACGTTAACGCGGCGGGCAGCGTCTATCCAGGCGACCCCGGCTGACTCCTGCCCCCTGTGCTGGAGCGCCAGCAACCCCAGGTAGACCTCCTCCGCCACGCAATCCGTATTGCTGTACGCGCCAAAGACGCCGCACATCAGAGCAGCCCTCCGGCGAAGTGCGCCGTCCGAAGCTCGTCCAGGCCTATCTCGCGCATCCCGCCAATGCGGAGGGAGCTGCCCTCGGCGCGTCCGAGCAGCACCACTGGGTACCCGTCCCAGAGCGACAAAAATTTATCCGCGCTCTCTGAGTGGACGAAGTACAGGGCTCTCGGGCCACCCTCGCCGAACAGCGCTGACAGCATGTCGCAGGACCCGAAATCGACCCTCATCCCGACGCCGGAGGCCAAGGCTTCTTTCGCGAGCGCGACTGCGACGCCGCCGCCCGCTATGACCCTCGCCCCTCGGACGACCGCCTTGCGCGACGTAGCTAGCGCCCTTGCGGCAAACGCCTTTTCCTGACGCGCGTCGAACGCGACGGTTGTGCCCAGCGGCGTCATTGAGGGGCTAGAGCAGATGGTCTGCCACCTGGAAGCGCCGAGCGATCCGCCGTTTGCGCCGACGAGGTAGACGAGATCCCCCTCCTCGGCGCAGCCGCATCGCACGAAATACGCGAAGTGCGGCACGAGGCCCACCGTCACCACGAGGGGGACGGGGTAGATCCCGCCCTTCGACGTCTCGTTGTAGAGGCTGACGTTCCCCGAGACGACCGGGCACTCCATCTGCTCACAGACCATGGCCAGCCCTCGGACGCACTCCGACAGCTCGAAGAAGTTCTCCGGGTTCTCCGGCGACGGAAAGTTTAGGCAGTTCGTCATGCCGAGCGCTTCCGCGCCCGAGACGACCTGAATCCGTAACGACTGCGCCATCGTCTCCGCCGCCCCCAAAAACGGGTTCGCCCTGCACTTCCACGGCTCTGCCTCCATGGAGAGTGTGACGAGGCTGTCGGACTCCGGGACCGTTATCGCGGAGACTTGGCCGCCCGGCCCCTTCACGGTGCGCAGCTGCACCTGGCAGTCGTACTGCTCCCATATCTCAGACTTGTTCCGGCCGCACTCGCAACCGATGAGCCTCAGCAGATCGCCCGCGAGGTCGGCGCTCTTCAAGCCTTGCGGCAGCGCGCCGCGCCCAGGGGCGTCCTCGGGCTCCGCAGAGGGCCAGTCCGCGAGCGGCGCGTCGCCCAAGATGGAGTGGGGCAGATCCGCGATCAGCTCGCCGTTCAGAAAAACCCTGTACCGGTCGCCCTCCACGATGTTCCCGATCACGACGCACTCAAGGGCGTAATGGGCCGCCATCTCCTTTACCGAATCGAACTTCTCCGGCTCGACGATCAGGAGCATCCGCTCCTGTGACTCGGACAGGAATATCTCCTGCGGCGTCATCGCCTCCCGAAGCGGTATCTTCTCGCAAAATATCTCTATGCCCACCCCGCTCTTGTGGGCGATCTCGCTGGAGGAGGATAGTATCCCAGCCGCGCCCATGTCCTGCATCGAGGCGATCAGGCCCTTGGCGTGCAGTTCCAGGCAGCACTCTATGAGCAGCTTCTCCTCGAACGGATCCCCTATCTGTATCTGGGGCCTGCTCTCGCGGCTGTCCTGATCCAGCTCCCTCGACGCGAAGGACGCCCCGGCTATTCCGTCGCGCCCCGTCTTTGCGCCCAGCAGGACGGCGAGATGGCCCGCTCTGGCGGTCTTGGAGCTGACGATCCTGTCCAGACGCACGAAGCCACAGTTGAAGGCGTTCAACAGCGGGTTGCCCTCGAAGCAGGGGTCATAAAACGTCTTGCCTCCTATGGTGGCCACGCCGACCGCGTTGCCGTAGCCCGCTACGCCCTCGACTATCCCGCTTGCAAGCGCCCTCGACTTCCCTGAGCCGGGCAGCCCGAAAAAAAGCCCGTCCATCGAGACCGCAGGGCGCGCGCCCATCGCGAGGATGTCCCGGATTATACCCCCTACGCCTGTAGCGGCGCCCTGGTAGGGGGCGACCGCCGAGGGGTGGTTGTGGCTCTCCACTTTGAACGCAAGGCCCCAGCCAGAACCGCAATCGACGACGCCGGCATTCTCCCCCTGCCCCTGCGCCACATGGCGTCCGGATTTAGGGAAGCTCTCCAACAGCTTGCGCGTCGATTTGTAGCTGCAATGTTCCGACCACATCACGCCGATCAGGGAGGTCTCCAGGTCGTTAGGCGCCCTTCCCAGAAGCTCCAGGATTTTTTCGTACTCTTTGTCGGAAATTCCCGCTGACTTGTAGTCCATCGAATCACTTACCCTCCCAAGCGCCGAAATGCTCTTCCAGCGACCGCCAGACACCCTTGCCATCCATCCCCCAGATGAGTCCCTGCACAGTGGCCCGCTCAGGGTGCGGCATAAGCCCGAGCACATTCCCCCGCTCGTTTATGATGCCAGCGATCCCTCGGAGCGACCCGTTCGGGGAATAAGCCTCGCCAGCGTCGCCGCTTTCCCGGTCGGCGTAGCGGAACACCACCCTGCCGTTTCGTTCGAGCCGGTCGAGTTCGTCGTCAGGGAGGTAATACAGGCCCTCGTGGTGCGCAATCGGGAACTGGACGATCTCGCTATCGGCGAAGGAGCAGGTGAACGGCGTGTCATTGTTCTCCACCCTCAGATACGTCGGGCGGCAGATGAAGCGGAGCGAGGCGTTCGGAAGCAATGCCCCCGGAAGGAGGCCCGCCTCCGCCAGTATCTGGAATCCGTTGCATATCCCCAGCACGAGGCCGCCCTCCTCGGCGTGGGCGCGCACGGCGCCCATGATGCGCGACTTCGCCGCCAAGGCGCCGCTCCTGAGGTAGTCCCCGTAAGCGAAGCCCCCTGGGAGGACGACCAGATCCGGCCTGTGCGGAAAGGCGGCATCGTCGTGCCACACCATGTCGACCGGCCCGGTCTCCATGTAGAGGAGGGCTTTTTCCACATCCCTGTCGCAGTTGCTGCCGGGAAATACTACGACCGCACTCCTCACTGCGCTTCCTCCACGGCGAAGGCGTAAGACTCCACTAGATCGTTCACGAGAAGATCATCCGCGATCGTCCTCACCTTTAGGTCTGCGTCAGCGTGGTCTGCTGCCTCGACCGTCACGCGGATGAACTTACCGACTCTCACCTCCAGAACTGCGTCGTACCCGTGGGCGGACAGCGTCTTCTCCACTGCTTTGCCCTGGATATCCAGCACCCCGTCCTTGGGAAGAATGGTGATATCAGCGCGATACGTTTTCATGCGGGTCAGCCTCCCAGACAATTTTCTAAGAATCGCCCTAACGGAACACGGCGGTTTTGGAATACAGATCGCGTCAGTGACAGATCGGTCTCTTGAATATTATCCGGCACACCATATTAAATTGTCAAATTTTTGGGGATTTTTAGCGATTTGCCCTCTTTAATGTCAATAAAAAGAAGGACAGACGCCTCTCTAAATAGAGCGCCTGCCCTTCATCATGCCGGAAGCCCCGTTAACCTACAGGACGCCCTAACAGGCCCGGCTACGGGTTCGGGCCCTGCCTTATCTCCAGGGCCTGGTTGCCGCACCAGGCATGATAGGAGGAGTCGTAGTTGCGGGCGTTCTTGTACCCGGCGAGGCGGAACACCATCGTCATAAAGGCCGAGCGGACGCCGGCAGAGTCGTAGAGCGCGATCTCCTGCTCCTTGTCGCTGAACCCAGCCTGGGCGAAGAGCGCCTCCAACTCCTCCGCTGGCTTCAGGGTGAAATCAGGCGTGAAGACAAGGCCCATGTCAACGTTCACGGCGCCTGGGATGTGGCCAGGGCGCAGCTCGCCGAACGGGCGGATCTCGCCGGTGTACTCCTTCTGGCCGCGGACGTCGATTATGGCCACGGCGGGGTTGTTCACGTTCTCTGCCAGCCACTCCGTAGTCACGATGTACGACGGGTCTATTTTTGCGTTTGGGTACTTGACGGCCTTGTTCGTCGTCGTCGTGTTGGAGGTCTTGCCGCCCGCCGCGCGCCAGACCGTGAAGCCGCCGTCGAGGATCCTCGCGTTCTTCATCCCGGTCATGCGCAGGATCCACACGACCCATCCGGCGTTGCCCCAGTCGCCGCCGTCGCCGTAGACGACGACGTCTTTTTTGCCGTCGATGCCGAGAGCGCCGATCCTCTGCGCCAGCGCCGCCGCGTCAGGCACGTCGCCCCACTTGGGGTCGCCCGCCTTGCCGGCCATGGTCGCGAAGTAGGTCCACTCCGCGTTGACCGCGCCCGGCAGGTGCCCCTGCTGCCCCTTGTACAGCGACTGCGCGCGCGCGTCGATCAAGACGACCTTGTCCAGGTTGGCCTTGAGCCAGTCTGTCGTCACGAAGAGCGACTGGAAGGTCTCAGTCCCCGCCGGCGCCTGGTCAGCCGCGAGGGCGCTACCCGCTGACAGCGCCGCAACGCACACCGTCAGAATAGCCACGCACAATATCTTGCTTGCCATCTTTTTCATCTTCATGCTCCTTGCCTTGAATTTTGGCCCTTGTTGGCCCTGCCGCCGCGAGACCGCACACCACTCAGAACGACACCAAAATTAAAAGTACCAGATAAATGGCGTATTCTCACTCAGTAAAATTACTTAATCGAAAAAACGCGCCACGGCTATATAATGAGCCTTCGGCATACATCCATGCGGACGGAGGGCTCATATGTTCGGACTCAATCAGGTTGGGGAGAGCACCTATTACATCGACTGCCCGTCCAAGATAGGAGTCTGCGTCTACGAGGGCGGCAGGGCTTGCCTCATCGACAGCGGCATGGAGGACGGGCACGGCAAGAGGGCGCTGGAGATCATAGAGGAGCGCGGCTGGACGCTGGGGATGATAATAAACACGCACTCCCACGCCGACCACGTGGGTGGCAACAGATACCTCCAGGAGGCGACTGGATGCCCGGCATACGCCGCCGGCGCGGACGCGGCGATAATAAGGCACTCCATATTGAACACGTCCCTGCTCTACGGCGGGAACCCGCCGGAGGCCATGAAGGACAAGCTGCTCCACTCCGACAGCAGCTTCGTCCGGGATCTGGACGCGGCAGCGCTGCCGGATGGTATAAAGCCCGTGCGGCTGGACGGTCACTCGTTCGCCATGTCCGGCATACAGAGCCACGACGGCGTATGGTTTCTGGCTGATTCGCTGGTGAGCGAGTCCATGCTCGCCAGATACCACATCCCCTTCGTCCGAGACGTGGCAAAGCACCTCGAAACCCTAAAGACCGTCGAAGGGCTGGACGGTAGGCTCTTTATACCATCCCACACGAGGCCGTTAGCGGAGACGGGCCCGCTCGTCGATGCCAACCGGCGCAAAATCCTGGAGATCGCTGAAAAAATCGTCGATCTCTGCGCCGACCCAGTCTGCTTCGACGACCTCCTGAAAGACCTGTTCGATTTCTACGGCCTCCAGATGGACATCAGGCAGTACATGCTGACAGGCAGCACCGTCAGGTCGTTCCTGTCGTATCTGTCCGATGCCGGGGCGGTAGAGCCGTGCGCCTCCCAGGACAGGCTGCTGTGGAGGGCGGCGTGACCAGCGTGGAGGGCTGTTATTTCGAGTTTATGAACGAGTAGAGCCAGGAGGAACAGGCGGCGAAATTTGAACCGGGCCGCGGCGCGTCCGATGCCCATCGGACGAACCCCTCCTTCGGGAGCGTCGCGGCCATCAAGAGGGCGTCGCGTTCCGCAGCGCCCAGCAGACCCATGAGGTCGGACGAGCCGGACATTCTGGCTTCCTCGGCGCAGCCGCGGCACATGAAGCCGTCGGACGTCATCTGGAAAAAATTCCCGCCCGCTGACTGGAGGCTGGTGCCGCAGGACGAGCAGACGTCCAGGGGGGGCGCTATGCCCCAGAGGTTTGCCCAGCGCCACGCGAAGCGCATATCCAAAAGCACCGGGTCTATCCCGGCGGAGAGGTTTTTCATGCTGCCCCACAGCAGACTCAGCAAGCTGTCGGCCTGAGCACCCGGCAAAAGGCGCGAGGCCAGTTCGCCGCACCATCTCACGGCGGCGCGGAGCGCCCTGGGGCTGCCGCGTATGGCCAGGAAATCCTCCTTTACCTCGACCCCTTTCAGGTAAAGCCGCCTGGGGCTCTGGTAGAGGCGGAACTCGCCCCACATCATCGGTTCCGTGCCGGCGCCGAACCTGTTCTTGGCGCCGGTGCCTGGCGCGGACGCCCAGACCGCGCCCTGGCCGCTCAAAAAGAGGAAGAGTTCCTGGGACTTTACGGCCTCCTTCCTGCGCAGGACAAGGCCCATAGCCCTGTGATCGCCGTTGGAAAGGGCGGGCGCGTCGCCAGCGGTAAAGGTCACCGCTGCCGCGCCGAGGCGGCCGGACAGCGCGTAGGCCGAACCCTGGCCCGTCATCGGCGGCGGTAGCCGGCCCTCTCTATCCCCAGGGCAGTTTTTCGCCAGTCCGGCTTTACCTTGACCCACAGTTGCAGGAATATCGGGTAGCCGAAGCGCCCCTCCATCTCGCGGCGCGCCGCCGTGCCGATGGACTTGAGCTTAGAACCCTTCTCGCCGATCAGGATGGCCTTCTGCCCGGGGCGTTCCACGATGATGTCGGCGCGGATCTCGCCCCTCTTCATCTCAGGGTACTCATCGGGGCTTTTGAACTCCTCGACCATCACCGCGACGCTGTGAGGGACCTCCTGCTCCGTCACCTCGAAAATTTTCTCCCTGATAATCTCCTCGGCCAGGAAGCGCTCCGTGGCGTCCATGAGAATGTCATCAGGGTAGATGGCAGGGCCAGCGGGAAGGTGCTTCGCGATCTCGTCCACGAGGACGTCCAGGTTAGTCCCGTCCTTCGCAGACACAGGTATGATGGCGGCGGCAGGTATCCGCTCACGGATCGGCTCGATATGACGCCAGAAACGCTCCTCCCCATCCTTGCCCCGGCAGAGGTCGATCTTGTTCGCGACGAGCAGTATCGGCGCCTTTGCCCCGGCGATGAGGGCGAGTATCGACTCACCGGCCTGCCCGAGCGGGCGTCCTGCCTCGACCACGAAGCAGATGGCGTCCACCGAGCCCATTGCGCCCTCCGCTTCCCTCATCATGAACTCGCCCAAAGCGTGTTTAGGCATGTGCAGTCCGGGCGTGTCCACTATGACGATCTGGCAGTCATCCGTCGTCAGCACGCACCGCGACGCGTTGCGCGTCGTCTGCGGCTTGCTGGAGACCGCAGCCACCTTTTCCTTCAGGAGAGCGTTTATGATGGAGGATTTCCCCACGTTCGGCCGTCCGGCGAACGTCACGAATCCTGCCTTGAATTCCTTCGGTTCAGACATCTTTACCTTCCTTTATCTTTCGTCATCTTCCAGTTTGAACAGGTACGGCAGCATGGAGGAGAGGGGGATGGAGACCAGCCTGCCGCGCTTGCGCAGTATCACGTCCATATTGGGGTTGAACTCGGCCAAGAACTGCCGGCAGGCGCCACAGGGCGAGCAAAATGAGTCCGCGTCGCCCGCCACCGCTATGGCGAGAGGACGCACACGGCCGGAGGAGACCGCGTTTCCCATGGCTATCCTCTCCGCGCAGAGCGTTACGCCGTAGCTCGAATTCTCGACGTTGCAGCCGCCGATCACGGCGCCGTCGTCCATCAGCAGGGCCGCTCCGACGAAGAAGCGCGAGTAGGGCGCGTAAGCCATCGTCCTGTACTCCTCGGCAACCTTCATGAGCTGCTCCGGCGTCGTGCCGAGCTTGAGCCAATAGTCACTGCCTGGTTCTGCCATGGCGCTATCCATCGTTTTTCGGGTTGTCACGCGAACTATCGCCCCCGCCTGACGCCTCTCCGCCGTCCTGGCGCTCCATCCTCACCTGGAGTATGCGGTGATCCGCGACCTCGACGGCGCTTATCTTCCACGGGCCGAAGCCAACGGACTGCCCCTCTTCGGGGAAACCCCCTATTATCGTGAGCAGCATGCCTGCCACGGTGTCCACATCCTCGAACTCAAAGGGGTAGCCCAGCGTCTCGGACAGATCCTCCAGGTTCACGTACCCCTGGACGAGATATGAGCCGCCGCCCTCGTCCAGCACGTCAGGGGTTTCGTCGTCGTACTCGTCCTGTATGTCCCCCACTATCTCCTCGATAAGGTCCTCCAGCGTCACGAGCCCGGCGGTGCCGCCGTACTCGTCCACGACTATCGCTATGTGTATCTGCGAACTCTTCATCAAGTCGAAGGCCTCGTCGGTCTTGATGGTCTCAGGTATGAAAAGCGGCTCCCGCAGCAGACCCTCCACCTTCTCGTCCTTCATGCCGCCGGAGAGCGGCCCCAGCAGATCCTTCGCGTACAACATGCCGGTTATCTTGTCCAGCTCCTTCTGATACACCGGAACCCTCGAGTGCCCCGTCTGCATGAAGATAGCCGATGCGTCCGCGACGGTGGTGTCGCTGGTCACGGCCATCATGTCCGTGCGCGGCACCATGACCTCGGAGACCCTCGTCTCCTCGAAAGCTATCACGCCGTGGATCATCTTGCTCTCGTCCTCTTCGAGCGCCCCCGACGCGCTGCTCTCTCGGATCATCATCTCAAAATCGGCGCGGGTGACGAAGGACCTCCTCACGTCGAGCTTGAGGCCCAGGAATTTGCCGATGCACCAGACAAGGCCGTTCACGACGTGTATCACAGGCGACATGACGACGTAAAAGACTGACAAGGCAGGGATTGACCTGTAGAGGACCTGTTCTTTGTAGCCGATGGAAATGACCTTAGGGAGGATCTCGCAGAACACCACGACGACAGACGTCATCGAGGCCACGGCGATTATAGGCCCGTTCTTGCCGAACAGGCTCACACAGACGGTCGTGGCCAGGGAGGCCGCCGCGATGTTGACGATGTTGTTGCCGACGAGCGTGGCCGTCAACGCCTTTTGGATGTTGTCCGCGAGCCACTCGAAGCCCTTCTTCCTGTTAGGGTAGGCGCTTTCGAGCGACTTTAGCTTCATCTTCCCTGCTGCGGTTATCGCCGTCTCCGTCGCGCTGAAATAGAACGACAGCAGCAAAAAAAACAGCAGCAGGCCGATACTTCCAACCAGATCAGAACTCACTCCTCAGTCAATCCTCCTCGTTTGCCGCGGACGCCCGACTCGATTTTAAAACGTACCCCGCGAGAAGCGCGTCCTGCGCGCCCCACATCAGGCGCTCCCTCTCCTCAGTGTCGTGGTCGAACCCGAGGAGATGGAGGGCCCCGTGGATTATCACCAGCACAATTTCGTCATTATAGTCTATTTTTCTCTCCCGCGCGCTATAAAATACGTACTCCGGCGACACGACTATGTCGCCCAGGGGAAGCGTCTCCCACCCGGCTGGCGGACGGAACTCGCCCTCCGTCTCCCAGAGCGGGAACGACAGCACGTCCGTCTCTTGATCGATGCCCCGGTATTTCAGGTTCAGCTCCCTGATATCGCCGGGCGCTGCGAAGGACAGCGCCGCCGTCATCTCGCGACAGCCATCCGGCGCGTACCCTGCCGCGAAAGCGCCCAGCTCACGCGACAGGAGATCGCAATCGACGCTCGGCTCATAGGGCTGCCCGGCAGCGCCGGCAACCAGCTCAAGCCGCAGGAGCATCGCTAACCGCTGCGGATTTATCGGGAGCGCCGGCTGCCTCATGCCTCTTCGTCTCCTCCTCGTCCGCGCTCGCAATGGGCTTTATCTCCCGCGTGTGATACATCGACATCAGGACCTCTATGAACGCCGTCTTTATGGCGTTCAGCTCCTTGAGTGTAAAATCAACGTCCATGAACTGGCCGCTCGCCATCTTTGAGTCCATCACGCTCTCTACGAGCTTCTCCACGTCCGGCCTGCCGCTGAGGGGCTTGTCGAGGCTCTTCAAGGCGGCCTCGGTGGAGTCGGCCAGCATCAGGAGCGCCGTCTCCCTGGACTGCGGCGTGGGGCCAGGGTACGTGAAGTCGGCCTTGTCTATCCCGCTGCCGTCCCCGCCCTGCTCCTTGTCCGCCGCAACCGCCTTGTTGTAAAAGTAGCTGAGGAAGGTGCGCCCGTGATGCTCCTCTATGAAGCGCTTTATGCCCTCCGGGAGCTTGTACTCGCCCGCCATGTCCATGCCGTCCTTGACGTGCTGGAGGATGATCCGCGCCGAATCCCTGGGCGCGAGCCTGTCGTGGATGTTGTCGCCGAAGGACTGGTTCTCGACGAAGTAATGTGGGCGTTTCAGCTTACCTATGTCGTGGTAATAAGCGCCCGTCCTGACGAGAAGGCCGTTCATCCCCAGCCTGTCCGCCACGGCCTCCACCAGCGTGCCCACCGTTATCGTGTGGTGGTACGTCCCCGGCGCCTCCAGCTGGAGGCGTTTTAAGAGGGGCTGTGACGGGTGGCTCATCTCCAGCAGGCGCAGCGGCGAGAGCATCTCGAAGACGGACTCCCAGAGAGGCAGGACCGCCACGACGATGCTGCTCCAGAACGCGCAGAGCAGAAGATAGGCCACGAGGACGTTCAAACTGACCGGGAGGCCGAATCCCCACCTTATGAACAGCGACGCCGCGGTGATGAACAGCCCGAGGCTGAAAATGTTGCGCCAGATCATTATCCGGCTGGATGCTTCCTTTATGAACATGAAGCTCGCGCCGGAGGCCACACCGCAGACGATGCACCCGACCGCCACAGCGTAAGTCATCCCCGGGAACGCCAAGAGGTATCCCAAAAGCGACCCTCCAAGGGCTATGTGGAACGCCAGCGCTGGCTTGATGGTGAGGAAGAGCCACCCCGTCAGGGCCAGGACGGAAAGCGAATCGATGCTCCACCTGACGAACCACCTCTGAGCGCCCCAGTCTATGATGAGCAGGACTGCCACGTAGGTCCACTCCGTCGCCTTGAGAGCGACGCCCATCTTGTCCGCGATCCACGTGAGCCACGTGGACCACGCCAGCACGGCCAGCACCACGAACGCGAGGTGTTTCCATGGGATGGCCGCGTCCGGGTAGCCTTGGCTGCGGAGTATCCGCGCGATCTCGGGGGTGACGACCTGCCCCCTCTCCGCTATGACGCTGCCGAGCCTTATCTCCCTCACGACAGGCGATATGCCGCCGCTCACCTCGCGCCTCAGCCTGCCGGCCATCTCCTGATCCTCCACGACCGTCGGCGTGAGCAGCGCCTCCAGCAGCTGATAGGCGAGATTCTTGTCGGCCTGGGAGAGGTTCGCCCCCCTCAGGCTGTCCCATATCCTGGCGGATTGCTCGGAGACGTTGACCGATTTGTCAAAGTTCTCCTCAGCCACGCTCTGGACGACCGCCAGCAAACCGGCGCGGCTTTCGGATGGGAGCGCGTCCACCAGGTCTACGAGCTGGGCGGGCGCGAAATCGATGCTGCCCCGGTCACGGAGGGCCGCGATCCTCCCCTCCACCATCGCCGTGGCAGCGAAGTCCCTGACCCGCACGTCCACTATCTGACCGCTGGCCCTCTCCTTCTGATCAGCCGTGGCCTCCTCGTCCAGGAACCTGGCGGAGCTCTGGGCCAAGTACACGCGCGGGGAGGGGTAGCCCACCCGGTAACTCTCGTTCCTGTCGATGAAGAACCACCCGAACATGACGATCATGACGGACGCCAGGACGAGCGAAAGCTGGAAGAGCCAGTACGTCACATGCGGCCCGTCACCGGAGCGCTTGTCTTTGTCCCAGTATACCCTGCCCCGCAGCCACTTAAGAAACGAGTGTCTGGGAATCTTGTCCATTTTCGCCGAACTTTCCGAGCGCCTCCCTGGCCTCGTGAACCTCATAGGCCTTCACTATCCTGCGCACGATGTCGTGCCTCACGACGTCGGAGTTCGAGAGGTTGCAAAAGGCTATGCCCTCCACGCCCGTCAGCACCGCCTCGACGGCGCGGAGCCCCGACTCCTTGCCGCTCGGCAGATCCACCTGCGTCACGTCCCCGGTGAGCACCGCCTTCGATCCGACGCCCATCCTCGTCAGGAACATCTTCATCTGCTCCTTCGTGGTGTTCTGCGCCTCGTCCAGGATGATGAAGCTGCTGTTGAGCGTCCGTCCCCTCATATACGCCAGGGGGGCTATCTCGATCACTCCCTTTTCCACATAGCGGTTGAACCTGTCAGCGGGGAGGAGGTCGTAAAAGGCGTCATAGAGCGGCCGTATATAGGGCTCTATCTTCTCCATGAGGTCTCCGGGGAGATAGCCCAGCCTCTCACCGGCCTCGACGACCGGCCTCACCAGGACTATCCGGTTCACTCGGGCGGCCTTGAGGGCGGCGACGGCCACCGCTACGGCCAAGAACGTCTTGCCAGTCCCTGCCGGGCCTGTGGCGAAAACCACGTCGTTGGCGTTTATCGCGTCCACGTACTCCTTCTGCCCCCGCGTAAAGGGACGGATTACCGTCCCCCTGCCGCTGACGCACACGGCAGAGTCCAAGAGCGGCAGGAGGTCGGGCGTTTCGCCGGCCGCCAGCATGTCGAGAGCGCAACGAACCTCAGTCCCCGTGGGCCTGTTCCCCCGGCGGACCATCTCTGCGAACTGCCCGAAGAGGTCGGCCAACGCAGCGGCGAGCGCCGGATCCTCGCCCGGTATGATGATGTCGCTGCCCCTCACTACGAGACGGAGACCCAGGCGCTCCTCGACGGACATCAAAATCTCGTCCCTGGTTCCCAGAAGCCGCGCCAGGATCTCCTCCGACGGCACAGATACCGTTAAAGAGCCGTTCACGGCGTCAAGCCCGGACGACCTCTCTCACCTCCGGAACGCTCCTTTGGATCACGCCCTCGACCATGTTCCTGATCGTAGCAGCCGCGCCGGGGCAGCCGCAGCAGACGCCAGTCAGCTCCACCTTAGCGACGCCGCTGGCGTCGTCGAACCCCAAAAACTCTATGCCGCCGCCGTGGGACTCTATTACCGGGCGCACATCTGACTCTATTACCTTTTCGATCCTTGCTGAGACATCAGACATCTGTTCTTCCTCCTTTTATTTTATCCTTAGCTATCCGCCACATGGCGTCAAGCCCCTCTAAATCGAGCGTTTCCATCTCTACGCCCCGCTTGGCGGCCTGGCGCTCCACCTCGCGAAAACGCTTCGCGAATTTCCCGCTGGCGTCTTGCAGGGCGCTCTCCGGGTCAATGCCCATATGCCGCGCCAGGTTCGCCATGGCGAAGAGCATGTCACCAAACTCCTCTTTCATCGCCGCTTCGTCTGCTGACACCACCTCGGCTCTGAATTCGTCCAGCTCCTCGATGACCTTCGCCCGCACGGACTCAATGTCCCCTGCCTCCCAGTCAAAGCCCCTCTTAGCGGCGCGCTCCTGCATACGGTACGCACGAAGGAGCGCGGGAAGACCGCGCGGTATCCCGGCCATCGCAGACGAGTCCGCCTCACGCTTCTTTCGCTCGCCAGACTTGATCTTCTCCCAGTTGCGGCTGACCTCCGACGCGTCGCTCACGACCACATCGGAGAACACGTGAGGGTGCCTCGACACGAGCTTTTTGCATATCGCCCGCGTCACGTCCTCCATGCCGAACCATCCCCGTTCGCTGGCGATCTCGGAGACGAACACGACCTGCAACAGGAGATCGCCGCACTCCTCGCATACGTCCAGGGGCAAACCTCCCTCGATGGCCTCCACCAGCTCGTGGGACTCTTCCAGGATATATCTGCGCAGGCTGTCTAACGTCTGCTCCGCGTCCCACGGACAGCCGCCCGGGGCGCGAAGCTTTTTCATCAGTTCAAGCAAATTCTCAAACGTGCCATGCTCAAAGTCCGTCAAACGGCAAAACTCCCTCGCGCTGCACTCTTACACCGGGTATATTTTACCATAAAACACCCCAAAGGCCGTCCAGTAAAATCGGCAAAGCAGGGCAGACGCATCAGCCGCAGGGGCAGACCTATGCGTCTGCCCCGCCACGAATGAATATATCAGGCATGTAATTTTTTTTATTTTTTGAACCTATTCACGCCGCGTCCTTGCGTTTGAGAATACGCCGCAGTTCCGAAGCAAGCACCTGAGAAAAATTTATGTCCGCCTTCAGTGCGGCTTGGTTTAAATCAGCCGGGATCGTCAGTGTTTTTTTCACATAGACGGGCTGGACTTCTTTGCGCGCCTGCGGCATCCAGACATCCACGAGAAAAATCCTCTCGTTGGGTTCAAGCCGGATTTTATCTCCCCTGCTCGGTTCCGAAATGGGGTCACCATCTTCCTCCATGCCATGCAGATGCAGCCCAAGAACCTCTTCCGACATACGAATAGCTTCTTCGTCACTTTCGCCGCAAGTTAAACAGCCAGGAAGGTCTGGGAACGATACGGAAATGCCGTCCTCCGCATAGTTGAAAACAGCCGGGAAAATATATCGGTCACGCATCAATTTCGCCTCTTTCATGCAAACGGCGCTATTTCAAACCCGCCTGATCGATAATGTTATTTTTTGTGCCGGCCGGCAGATCTTTACACCCCATCGGGATCGTGACCTTGCCTTTCTTTTGCGGGTGTTTGAACTGGCGGTGACTGCCCCGCTGTGCTACCGGATACCATCCGTCGGCCTGAATCAATTTAACTGCCTCATCAGAACTTATACTCCCCGCCTCCCGCCACAACAGAATAATTATGACACGTATTTAAATACGTGTAAATGATTTCGAGAAATTTATCTCTGAAGCTGATGGCCAGCGGAAATCTAGGAACCTTGGCGAAAGACCTTTTCCGTAGACTTTAGCTCCGGGGCGAAACATATAGAAGCGGCGGATGAAAGCCTGTAACGCGGAGTTTTGCGCTACAGGCTTTGCCATTAAGTTACCAGAGCTTATTTTTTTCGGCTCTTTTTATAAACGTGTATTTCTTCTTCTGATTGCCAGAGCCATTATGCCATTCATTCTCCGCATGAAAATCCATGTTACCATAAAACACCCCAAAAGGCCGTCCAGTAAAATCGGCAAAGGTGCTGACAGACGAAAGGCAGAAGGTCTTTGTGAACGCGGCGTGCAACCGGTGGGCTAAAGGAACCGCTGATTAAATAAATTTGGCTGAAAAGAGAAAGAGCCTACCCTGGTGGGCGGCTCTTTCGATGCTACTTATAGCGCTTGCATGTCTTGTCGATCTCAGCGCTGGATCATTAAGAAATGCATTTCCTAATGTTATAGTTTTTCAAGTTCAATTATGTCAATGCACTTATTGTACCTTATGAGAGCACCATTGTGCAGGACAGGGACATCGCAATATTTAGTGTTACGCACTTTGCCTGAGCCGATAAATTCAATGGTATCCCTTTCAGTAAGCTCTTCTCCAGTTGAGGCATTAGTATAGGAGAAGAGGCTTTCGTATAACGACGTGCTTCCATTCACACTATTGTATATCCCACACAAAACCCACCCTTCCACAGGGCAAACTTCGGTCCCAGTCTCACTAACTAATTGTACTTCTTTAACTTGGCTAGTTGAGTATACTGAGTAACCTTCCCTGCTTACCCAGGTTTCAGTTGTTATTTCAAAACTATTAAGCAATTTACTGCTATAACCTGAATTTTCTACTTTTTTTTCCCAATTGACAACTCTCCAGCGCCCTGTGGTTTTTGAGATAAATTCATCATCTGGTTGGAAAGGCGGCGGCGTTGTATCATCGCTACCACCCACCACTCTGAAATGGACACGTCTCTGCTCTTTACCCCATTGACTAACGGCATCGCTATATCTTGAAACCTTTGGCCCATTTGCAATATTCTTTCCTTTTTTCTTATCTTCCACAGCATTATAATAATCCGTACAAGTATAGTTTGTTGAACCAATCGAGTGAATTAAGCCTAGTTCACCATTTTCTTTGGTCACTAGGATTCCGACGTGTGTGAGTTTTTCATTTTGCCACGCGATAATATCTCCAGGTTGCGGGTTGTCAGTCGGGTTAACTACATCTTCTGCTATCACCAGATCATTGTTCAAGATGGCGTTCCAAGTGGTTGCGGTAGCCAAATCCATAGCGCCCACACCCCATTTTCCACCCATCTTTTGAACACCTACCGCCAGGGCGGTTTGATATATGAACCCTACGCAATCCATTCCGTACATAGCGTGTTTACATCTCTCGTCTGGATTTCTATAATTATTAGACTTGCTAGATGTTGCTGGATACTGATGTATGGGAATATCGAGCCTTCCATATTCCTCATTAAAATATGGAAATACGTAAACATATCTGTCTTGGTTAATAATCGTTCCGTCGTGATTTGTTGAAAGAATCTGCCCATCTGGGAAGGGCTTTGATAATTCCCAAGCACGTTCCTGCATTAACGAAAGAAATGCTGCTACTTCTTCTGCGGAAACACCGCGTGATGAAGTACTTCTTGAAGTGCCGTCTTTAGCCAATGAGTTTATGCTAAATGGTGAATGAGCCTCTATTAAATCTTTTATGCTAGTTCCATCTGACGTTACTAATTCTTCATATTCCAACGGAAGATTTGCTCTGTCTACAAATTCATTCAATTCTTCTTGGGTGAACGACATATATCCACTATACTTCGCAGATTCGTCATTTGATGAAGAACCACCACCGCAACCACCAGACATAACGATGAGCGCAAAAACCGCGAAACACACCCATAAGGCAAAACTCTTTTTTCTCATCTTGCAGACCTCCTTATATTAATTTGCTTATATTCAAGCAAGCCCATAACCCAGATTTCGCGCTACAGACCGCCATTAAGTTACGACAAGCGAGAGAGACCGTGCCAAGCGTAAAAACTTCAATGCTAAAAGTTGGGGCAATCTCGAATTTTCTTTTATTTTTTCCTTTTAAAAACAGCCGTAGAGTCGGCAGCTTTATCAAAAACTCTAACGGATATTGTGTCTTTATCCTTAAACTCTACTGTGTAAAAATATAACATGTTGCTTGCTATGCCGTTCCTTGTCAACTTATGTGTCTCTTGCCATTTTATTGTCTTGGGTAACGATCCTTGAAGTGCCGAGCGTTCTACTTCGTGTCTGACGTGTCTGTTAGAGAACCATTTTTTATTATTTTTATCCTCGTAATAAACTTTAAAATCAATCATAACCTTATCATTGTACGACGCGTCAATCTTCAAAGAACTTTCGCTTATTTTCAGAGGAAGGCTGCCGCCTCTGACACGTGCCTTACCTTCGCTTGCTTCCCATTCGCCTAAGAATGTGCTGTAAGAGACAGTTTCAGCAGTCGCGTCGCTTTCGTCTGATGGCGGCTGGGTGGTCTCGGAATTCGCCACGCTCATATCCCATCTCATCAAGAACAAGGCCAGCAACAGAATAATGATTTTTTGTAATTTCATCGAACAATCACCACTTTGTGTAAGATAATAGTTGATAATTAAACACCGAAGCCACCCTTTGCCTTGAAATATATAGACCCTGCAATACCAAGTTTAGTATTGCAGGGTTTTTATCTTACGATTTTTAGCCTTTCTGGCCGCGCTTTCTCGTCGCGAGAGCCGCCGCGCCTAGCGCAAGGGCTGCGAAAGCGCCGCCAAGCGCGTTGCAACCGCCGCCGCTGTCGCCGCCGGGAACAGGAACATACGCGTTCTCGTCATAATCAGCGTTGAAATGCCACCGATACAGCACATCATCCTGAGAATAGGCATAAGCCGGGCCGAAATGCACAAAAATATGGTCAATTTCGCTGGGGTCAAGAGGGTTGTCGAAAATCTCTTGATATTTTAACTCATCGCCATTGGCAAATCTTTTGTTAATATAATTCCCGCTAAGAAGACTATTGTCCTGATCCGACAAATTAACCCTTTCTAAGAACTCAACGTCTATTTCAGGGGTTTTTATGAGCGTTTGAGCGGGGTTTGACGGATTAATGAAGCG
>JAIRNC010000128.1 GCA_031258255.1 Synergistaceae bacterium | reverse complement strand
GCGCGTCGATATTCCCCGCGAAGCACTACGTGACCACTGACGACGCCATAATCACCGCGAAGGCCATGATAGAGGGCGAGCTGGCCGAGTGCGTCCGCAGCTTCAACGAGAGCGGCAGGCTGCTGGAGGCGCAGCGGCTCGCCAGCAGGACGAAATACGACCTGGAGATGCTGACGGAGGTCGGGTACTGCTCCGGCATCGAGAACTACTCCCGCTTTCTGGACGGCCGCGCGCCCGGGGAGTCGCCGGGCACCCTCATGGACTTCTTCCCGGAGGACTTCCTGCTCTTCATCGACGAGTCGCACATGTCGATCCCACAGATACGAGGCATGTACAACGGGGACAAGGCCAGGAAGGAAGTGCTGGTCGAACACGGGTTCAGGCTCCCGTCCTGCCTCGACAACAGGCCCCTCCGCTTCGAGGAGTTCGGCCAGTTCATGAAAAACGTGCTCTTCGTCTCGGCCACGCCTGGTGACTACGAGCTGGAGCGGTCATATCAGGTGGCGGAGCAGCTTATAAGGCCGACGGGCGTCCCAGACCCGGAGGTAGAGATATACCCGGCCACGGGACAGGTCGACCACCTCCTGGCGGAACTGCGGGAGATCATAGCCAACGGCCGGCGGGCGCTCGTGACGACGCTCACCAAGCGCGCGGCTGAGGATCTATCGGCCCACTACGCCGCGCTCGGCTTGAAGGTGCAGTACATCCACTCAGAGATGGACACGTTCGAGAGGGCTGAAATCCTGCGCGACCTCCGTCTCGGCGTCTACTCCGTGCTGATAGGCGTCAACCTCCTGAGGGAGGGGATCGACCTCCCGGAGGTCTCGCTGGTGGCGATCACGGAGGCCGACCGGGAGGGCTATCTGCGCTCGTTCAGGTCGCTGATCCAGATGATAGGGAGGGCCGCCCGGAACGACGCGGGGCGCGTCATCCTCTACGCGGACAAAATGACGGACAGCATAGACATGGCTATCCGGGAGACCATGCGGCGGCGGGCTGCGCAGATCAAGTACAATGAGGAGCACGGCATCACGCCCAAGACGATAAGCAAGGCGGTAAAGAACCTGTTGCCGGAGGAGCTGCAGGAAGAGGGCCCCGGCGGGAGGATAAGCGCCGCCCCAGACGGGGAGGCAAGGGAAGCGTCCGTTGGCAAATACGAGATACGTGACATGGAGCGACGCATGTGGGAGGCCGTCGAGCGCCTGGACTTCGAACGGGCGGCGGAACTCCGTGACGCCATAAACGCCGCAAGGCACGGCAGCGAGGGAGGATTTGCAGTTGGTGGAATGGATAAGGGTCGTCGGCGCCCGTCAGCACAATTTAAAAAACATAAGCGTCGATCTGCCAAAAAATAAACTGGTGCTGCTGACGGGCCCGTCAGGGTCCGGCAAGTCGTCGCTCGCGTTCGACACGATATACGCCGAGGGGCAGAGGAGGTACGTGGAGTCCCTGTCGTCCTATGCCAGGCAGTTCCTCGGGATACAGGACAAGCCTGACGTGGACGACATATCTGGGCTGTCGCCCGCCATATCCATAGAGCAGAAGGGCACGAGCCACAACCCGCGCTCCACGGTTGGCACCGTGACCGAGATATACGACTACCTCCGGCTGCTCTTCGGGAGGGCCGGCACGCCGCACTGCCCGTCCTGCGGCAAGCCAGTCCTGCGCTACAGCCTGGACGAGATAGTGGACAGGGTTTACGGTGACTACGGCGGCAAGGCGCTTGAGATAATGGCGCCGCTCGTGCGGGGCAAGAAGGGCGAGTACCGCAACCTGCTCGTGCAGCTCCGCGCCCAGGGCTACATGCGCGCCAGGATAGACGGCGAGACGTACTGGCTGGAGGAGGACGTGTCTCTCGACAAGAAAAAGCGCCATTCGATAGAGGCTATCATAGACAGGCTCAGGATAAAGGAAGAGAGCAAGTCGAGGGTGACGGAGGCGGTGGAAATCGCCCTGCGCCTGTCGGACGGTTTCGTCGTCCTCCACTCCGAGGACTCCGGTGACCTCGAACTCACGGAAAAGTACATCTGCCCGGACTGCCAGGTCAGCCTGCCGGAGATAGAGCCGCGGCTCTTTTCGTTCAACAACCCCTTCGGGGCCTGCCCGGACTGTTCCGGCATGGGCGTCCATCAGCACTTCTCGCCGGAGCTGGCGGTCGTTGGCTCGCTCCCAATTGCAGAAGGCGGCTTCCTGCCCTGGAAGAGCTACAAGTACATGCTGCAGCGGGCGGAGATGATCGCGTCCCGTCACGGCTGGGACCTTCGAAAGCCCTTCGACGAGCTTCCGGACGAGGCAAAAAACGTCCTGCTCTACGGCTCCAGCGAAAAGCTCCTCCTTACGTTCGTGGACAAAAACGGCGAAAGCGAGTACATGGGGCATTACGAAGGGCTGATCCCGTGGCTCACCCGCCGCTTTGACGAGACGGAGTCCGAGAACTGGCGGGAGGATATGATACGCTACAGGGTGGACGACATCTGCGGCAGCTGCGGTGGCAAAAGGCTCAAGCCGGAGGCGCTGGCCGTGAAGCTCGGCGGTTACAACATAGCGGAGCTCTCCGAAATGCCAGTCGAGGATCTGATCGGCGTGCTGGAATCCCTCGTCCTGTCCCCCAACCAGAGGAAGATAGTGGGACAGGCCTTCTCGGAGGTGCAGAAGCGCCTGTCGTTTTTGGTGGACGTGGGCGCGGGATACCTGTCGCTCGACAGGAGGGCTGACACGCTCTCCGGCGGGGAGAGTCAGAGGATCCGCCTCGCCACTCAGATTGGCTCCAAGCTCTCCGGCGTCCTGTACGTGCTGGACGAGCCGACCATCGGTCTGCACCCCAGGGACACGAACAGGCTGCTGGAGACGCTGGGGGCGATCCGCAGCCTCGGGAACACCGTGATAGTCGTGGAACACGACAGGGACGCCCTCAAAGCGGCCGACTACGTGTTGGAGCTGGGGCCTGGCGCAGGCGAACAGGGCGGGAACGTCGTAATCCAGGGGGCGCCGGATGCGATAGCGGCTTCGGACTCGCTCTCAGGGGCGTTCCTGCGCGGTGAGATCACCGGGATAATGAAGGCGAAGGGCGGCAGGAGGCAGCCGCAGGGATGGATAAACATCTCAGACTGCCGCGAAAACAACCTGAAGGGTATCGACATCTCCGTGCCTAAGGGCGTTCTGGTCTCCATGTGCGGGCTCTCCGGCTCCGGCAAGAGCACTTTCCTGTATGAGATCCTCTACAAGGGACTGCGGATGAAGCTGGACAGGGAGTACAGGGGCAGGCCGGGGAAATTCGGCGCGATTACCGGCGCGGAGGGGCTGCGGAACGTGGTGCTGGTGGATCAGGGGCCTATCGGGCGGACGCCGAGGTCGAACCCGGCTACATACACCGGAGTCTTCACCCCCATCAGGGAGTTCTTCGCCCAGCTGCCGGAGTCAAGGCTCCGTGGCTATCTGCCCGGGCGTTTCAGCTTCAACGTGAAGGGCGGCAGGTGCGAGGCCTGTTCCGGGGACGGCGTCCTCAAGGTCTCCATGTTATTCCTGCCCGATGTCTACGTGAATTGTGATATTTGTCACGGAAAGAGGTATAATAGAGAAACGCTAGAGGTGCTGCACAAGGGACTGTCCATCGCTGATATTTTGAACCTCACGGTGGATCAGGCTGTCGAACACTTCAAGGACATCCCGAGGATAGCCTCCCGCCTGGGCGTCATCCAGGAGGCGGGGCTGGGGTACATAAAACTCGGGCAGCCGGCTACCACCCTCTCAGGCGGAGAGGCGCAGCGCGTAAAGCTGGCGACGGAGCTTGGTAAGAAATTCAAGGGGAACACGCTCTATCTCCTTGACGAGCCCACAACTGGGCTGCACTACACGGACGTTAAAAAGCTCCTGTTGCTTCTGCATAAATTAGCAGATCAAGGAAATTCAGTGTTGCTGATAGAGCACAACCTGGACGTCCTCGTTTCCTCGGATTACCTGATAGACCTGGGGCCAGAGGGCGGCGTCAGGGGAGGGCGCGTAGTGGCGAAAGGAACCCCGGAACAGGTGTCGCGCGCCAAAGCCGGGTACACGGCATCGTATCTGCGCGAATACTTTAACGAATTGAAGAAGGGCTGATCGTAATGACTGGAACGCCTGGCGATATCTGCTGGGGCCGGAACCCGGTGATAAAGCTTCTTATGGACGAGCCGTCGAGGTGTCTCAAAGTCATAGCGTCGAAGACGATGCAGCGGGGGACGCTGGATCAAATAGCATCTCTTTGCCGCGCCGCTGGGATTCCGCTCCAGGCGGTCGATCAGAGGGCGCTGAACGCCATGGCGGACGGCGCGAGCCATCAGGGCGTGATAGCGGTGATTGCGCCAAAGCCCATGATGGGCATGGCAGACGCTCTCGGTCTGCTGCCAAAGCCGCCGTCGCGGGCGCTGGCCGTCCTCCTGGATCACGTTCAGGACCCCCACAACCTGGGGGCGATGATCCGCTCTGCCGAGGCTGCTTCCGCGAGCTTCCTGGCGCTGCCGCTCAGGCGGAGCTCGCTCCCCACAGGGACGGTCGTGAAGACGAGCGCCGGCGCGTCCATGAGGCTCCCCTTGGCGGCGGTTGGCAATACGGCGTCAGCCGTAAGGGAGTTCCAGGAGGCAGGGCTCTGGACCGTGGCGCTCGACGCGGGCGCCGCGAAGAGCATATACGATGCCCCGCTGTCTCCCCGGACGCTCTTCGTCGTAGGGTCGGAGGGCAAGGGCATCGGCAGGGCCGTCGCGTCGGCTTGCGACGAGACGCTCTGTATTCCGATCGCGGGCGGCACAGGAAGCCTCAACGCATCCGTAGCTTTGGCGGTTGCAATGTTCGAGTGGTTCAGGCTAAACTGCGCTATGGCTTAGGAATTTCTTTGAAGAGGGTAAGGACATGGATAACGACAACACTAAAACAGCGGAAAATAGAAGCACGGTCCTTGTCGTAGACGACACCACGCTGAACAGGGACATCCTGGAGGCCGCGTTGAGCGACAGGTACGATATACTCACGGCCACGGACGGGGAGACTGCCCTTGCCATCGTGGACAGGACGCCGCCCGACATAATACTCCTCGATGTCGTCATGCCCGGGATGAGCGGGTACGACGTCTGCGTGAAGCTCAAGGAAAATCCCGCCACGGTGGACATACCGGTAATATTCCTGACGGCGATGACGGACATACACGACAAGGCGCGGGGGTTCGAGCTCGGCGCCGTCGACTACATGGTGAAGCCGTTCGCCATACTGGAGGTGCAGGCCCGTCTGGACGTCCACCTCTCGCTCCTGAACGCGAAGAAGGCGTTGAAGGAGCAGAACGAGATGCTGGAGATAAAGGTAAGGGAGAGGACGCAGGAACTGGCGGTGACGCAGGGCGTCATTATCGAGGCGATGGCGAGTCTCGCGGAGACGAGGGACTCAGAGACAGCCGACCACGTCATGCGCACCCGGTACTACGTAGAGGCCCTTTCCATAAGGCTGCGCGAACACCCTAAGTTCAGCGCGTACCTCTCGTCCATAAACTCCACGGACCTCGGCACGGCGGCCACGCTCCACGACATCGGCAAGGTAGGCGTCCCCGACCACATCCTCCTCAAGCCCGCGCGCCTGACGCCGGAGGAGTACGAGGAGATAAAAAAACACGCGACGTACGGACACGAGATCCTGAGCAAGCTCGTCTCGCGCCTGCCCGGCAACGTGTTCCTCAAGCTGGCGGACGAGATCGCCTGGACCCACCACGAGAAGTGGAACGGCACCGGCTACCCCAGAAACCTCGAGGGGGAGGAGATCCCAGTGCCTGGGCGCCTCATGGCCATAGCGGACGTCTACGACGCGATGGTGAGCCAGAGGGTCTACAAGCCGCCGATGTCTCACCAGGAAGCGCTGGACTTCATCATGGGAGAGAGCGGGCAGCACTTCGACCCTGACGTGGCTAACGCGTTCAGTGAGCTGGGCGACACGTTCCAGTACATAACGCAGGAGCTGACGCCGAAAGGACACGAAGAAAGGGCGATCACCGCAGACTGCGCGGACGCGCAGATCCTGGAGAGAGTCGCAATAAACGGCCTACATGCTGCGTCGGCGCAAACAAAGCCTGTTTGCTGAAAAATGGGGTTTAATAGGCGTCTATCCGTCGCGCCGTAACTGGCATGAGCTTTTTTGGGCGTCGAGTTGCCTCTGGAGGCGGGCTGAGATTTCGGCGCCGTCGTGGAAGTCGCCTTGGTTCATCCCTACGCACGAGAGGGCGAAGCGATCCCATGACTCTTTGCTTGAGAGGACTTCGGGCCAGAAGGGGAACTCACGGCACTGCGCCGGGTGGGCGCCGTAGACGACGCAGTATCGGGCAGATGGACTCAAAAACACGCAGTCATAGTTTGCGCGCTCGCGCAGGGACGGCTTGCCGTAGCGCCGCCAGACGTAGCGCGCCCTGAACTCGCTGGCGCTCACCATGAGCAGATTAGCCATGGCGAGTTCCTCGTCCGGCGTGAATCTGACGGTGCCGGGCGACTCCGCGCAGCACCTCCCGCACCCGAGGCAGGAAAAATAGAGGCCGCCGCTCCACCAAGCGCCGCCGTTCATTTGCCCAGGTCCGTGCCCGCCCGCTTTAGGGACGCCGTCATCTTCAGCGATCGGACGAACCACGCCACGCCCACGACGCAGGCGATCACGCCTGTATATTGTCCCAGCCTCAGCCCTAAGATCCTGTCGCCGGCGCGCATGAAGTCGAGGAAAAACCTGTATGTCCCGTACGTCACGAGGAACACCGGCATGAGGAACGCCCCATGGGACGCGCGCTCCGCGTCCCGGCGCAGCGCCCTCTCGATGAAAACCAGCAGGATGCCGATGCCGAGGGCCGCAAACGCCTCAAGAGGCTGCGATGGGAAGGCCTTCACAGCGGGGGCGAAGGGATACGCGACGCCCAGAGGCAAGCTTGTCGGTATCCCGAGACAGCAGCCGTTCAAAAAACAACCCCATCTGCCAATAAAGAGCATGAAGGCACAGGGGATCGCGGCAGCGTCCGCGAAAGAGTCGACGGAACGCCCGATCCGCCTCAGCTTGTAAATCCCCGCAAGCCCGCCGCCGATAAAGCCAGGGCCGGAGGAGACGCCGCTCTCCCAGAAGTTGAGGATCTGTTCCGGGGAATTGGCGTATCTCGTCCAGTGGTCGAGGTAGCCGCCCAGCATAGCCCCTATGAATACGCCGAATATCATCCACAAAAGGACGTCGCCCGCGTCGTTGTAAGGTATGCCGTAAAGGGACGCGGCGCGACGGCGTGTCCAGGTTATCATTGTGAAGAGCGCCGCAGACCAGAATACGTAGTACGACGTCACGCTCAGAGGCCCTATGGAAAAGAGGACTGGGTACATGTTAGCCCTTTAAATTTACTGGAAGCGCCTGCGAGGGCTCTTCCACTTCTCCGGCCGGCCGTTAGGGTACACCACTATCTTGCGGAGCGGTTCCTCGCCCTCGGACGACGTCCTTATCGCCGGGTTGTCCTGCAAGGCCAGGTGGATTATCCTTCTCTCCCAGCTCGACATGGGTTCGAGGCTCACGGGAGAGCGCCTGTGCATCACTTCCCTCGCCACGGATTCCGCCAGCCGCACGAGGCTCTCCTCGCGCCTCATGCGATACCCCCCGCAGTCGAGCCGTATCTTCGGCATATTCTGGTCGGGGCGGTAAATGAGGTTGGTCAGAAATTCGAGGGCCTTCAAGGTCTCGCCGTGCCGGCCTATCACGATGGCGGAATCCTCTCCCTCTATATTTATTGTGTTTCCCTCGTCCAAGGACACGTTCAGATCCAGGCCGGACTCTTTCATCAGAGATCCAGTGAAATCCCTGGCATGGAGGAAAACTATCGGCGCTTTCGTGGATACCTGAACCTTGGCCCTCTTCCCGAGAAGGCCGAAGAGCCTCTTGCCGGACTCCAGCACGACGGCGTCCAGGTCGTCAGGCGACACGTTCCACAGGGACGCGGCCTGAGCTTTAGCAGCTTCCGCGTCAGCGGCTTCGAGCAAGATGCTCTCGACTGCCGAGGCGCTGTTCTCGTTGCCAGTTGAGTTGTCCATGTCTACTTCTCCTCGCCCCTGTCGTCTTCATCGTCTTCGTATTCGCCGTCTTCGTACTCGTCATCGTCGTCGTACTCATATTCGTCGTCGTACTCTTCGTATTCGCCATCCTCGTACCCTTCCTCTTCAGCGGCGCGCTTGCGCGGCGGCTCCAGGCTCTCCGCCGGGCGCCCTGGCACGGGCTTGTTCTTGTACAACGTCGGCTTGACCTCCATCAGCTCCTTCGTCTTGCGCATGACGAACCACTGCTGGAGGATGCCTATCAGCGACGACGTCCCCCAGTAGACGAGCACGCCTCCCGGGAGGGTGAGGCAGATGAAGCCCATGAAAAAGGGCATTATCACGTTCATGGTGGCCATCTCAGGGTTGTTCCCCGTCCCGGATATTTTTTGCTGAGCCCATGTCATGAAGCAGATGACGACCATCAGCGCCAGCGCAGGGAGGTAGAGCCCCACATGCGCGAGGCCGGATGGGTTCGAAAAGAGCCCGCCCAGCACCGCGCCATAGCCAGGGGCGCCGCCGCCCGAGAGGACGCCGAGCGCTTCCCCCAGCCCGTACATGATGCTTTTTTCAAGGCGGATCCCCAAGAACACGGCGTCCGTGACCTCGTAGTTCATCAGGGCGCGGAAGAGCAGGATCATGACGGGGAGCTGGATGAGGATGGGGAAGCATCCCGCGAACGGGTTTACGTTGTTGTCCTTGTAGAGGCGGATCATCTCCCGCTGGAGCGTCTCCTTGTCATCCGCGTATCTCTCGCGGAGGTGGGCGATGCGCGGCTGTATCTTCTGCATCTGGGTCATGCTGACCATCTGTTTCTGCGACAGGGGGTACAGCATGACGCGGACGGCCACAGTGAGCAGGATGATCGCGATCCCGTAGGAGCCGGTCAGTTCTTGAAAGAATTCAAGAATGCGCAGGATAAAACCCCCGCCGGCACTCCAAAGTCTACCGAAAATACTCACACTTTCACCTTCTCCGAAATATTTTCCCGAATGGCGCGTCTTCCGGCACCGGATCAACCCCGCCCGGATGCCAGGGGCCGCACCGGGCGACGCGGAGGAGCGTCAGGGCGCTTCCCTTGATGAAGCCGTGCTTTTCGTAAGCGTCTATCGCGTACTGCGAGCAGGTGGGGTAAAACCTGCAATTCGAACCCAGCAAGGGCGATATGAACCTCTGATAACCCCTGATCAACAGGACGGTTAGCCGTCTACATGCCAGTCCGGGCCACTCCACCCAGGGCTCATGACCCCGGCGCGCCTCAACAGGGACGCCACGTCCGCATGGAGCGCAACCGCATTCGTGCTGAGGCCCTTTTCGCGCAGGGAGAGGACGATCCACACGTCGTCCATCACCCACGGCAAGAGCCTCCGTATGGACTCCCTGAGCATACGCCGTCCCCTCGACCGGCCGACAGACCCTGCGATCTTCTTGCCCACAGCCAAGCCGACCCTCGTCCGTTCCCCAGGTCTCGGCAAATAATAAAGCCGCACCAACTCGCCCCTCTGCTGACGGCCGGTGCGGAAAACAGCGTCGAATTCCCATCCCTTTTTTAGCCGGGTATTAGAGCCGAAGGTAAACTGGAGTCCCTGCGACATTCCGCGCACACTGAGTGTGCCTACACGGCAAGACGCTTGCGGCCCTTGCGCCTGCGGTTGCGAAGTATGTTGCGGCCGCTGGGGCTCGCGGAACGGACCAAGAAACCCATCCTGCGCTTGCGGCGAGTGTTGTGCGGCTGATACGTCCTTTTCATCTCTACACCTCCCAAATCGGTAATTCCCTAGAACCCCCGCTCGCGCCGCGAGCGTATCAAACCCATGAAGGCGCTGGATCCGCGCAACTGCACACATAGCGGATGCGCTTGTGCCATCGGTTTCACTGCATGGGACGCGGGCGCGATCTAGCTAGCGCTTCCCATCATCAAAACAGCTCAGGAAGTATACCATACAAGCCCGCGCCAAACAACAGCGCGAACCTGCCGTTTGGCGCGCGTTTGCCACTCCTTAACTGCTTAATACTATTGTATGTTGTTCACATTTATAAGCGCTGATGGGTGTTATAATGTATCGCGCGGGCCAGGCAATGCAAATGCAAAACTGCGTTCGTGACGAAATATATTTTGATTTAGCGGTGGTTAAACAGTTTTATCCATAATTTTCAAGGCGCTCGATCTGCAAAAAGCATTAATCGGGAGGTATCATACTGTGAGAAATCTAGTGCATTCCGATGAGAGGAAATGTGTTGGATGTAACCGCTGTACGGGTGTGTGTCCCGTCGAGGTCGCTAACATAGCGTATTCAGACGAAAATGACAACATAAGGGTGCGCATGGACGCGGACAAGTGCATCGCGTGCGGCGCATGCATATCCGTCTGCCGCCACGGCGCGCGGTTCTACGAGGACGACACGGAGAAATTCTTCGCGGACCTGTCGAAGGGCGTCCGCATCTCCTTGATGGTGGCGCCCGCCGGCAGGACGAACAACCCGGAGGCAGGGCGCCTGTACGCGCTCCTTAAACAGCTCGGCGCAGGCAAGCTATATGACGTCTCGCTGGGCGCGGACATCTGCACGTGGGCGTATATCCGTTACATCGAGAAAAACAGCCCAGGGCCGATGATAACGCAGCCCTGCCCGGTGATCGTCAACTATATGCTGAAATATAAAAACGATCTGCTGAAACACCTGTCGCCCGTCCAGAGCCCCATGCTGTGCATGGCCGTGTACCTGCGGAAGTATGAACGCGTGAACGGCCCCATCGCCGCGCTCTCCCCATGTATAGCCAAAACAAACGAGTTCGAAGCTACCAAGTTGATTTCATATAACATAACGTTTAGAAAACTCTGGGAATACATTGATTCGAAAAAATTAAAATTACCGAACGAATCAGCCGATTTCGACAACCAGCCGAGCGCGATGGGACGCATCTTCCCGATGCCAGGCGGGCTGAGGGACAACGTGGAATTCTATCTCGGCAAAACGATGCGCATCGACAAATCAGAGGGGCCGGGACGCGTGTTCGCCGACCTTGACGAATATTGCAGACAGCCTGAAAAAAACCTGCCGGCGCTGTTCGACGTGCTGAACTGCCAGGAAGGCTGCAACATCGGCACCGCCTGCTGTCCAGGGCGAGACATCTTTGAGGTCAACACCGTCATGGAAGCCCAGAGGCTCGAGTCCCCCGGCGGGCGCGACCGCGCCTACGTGACTGAACTCTATGAGAGTTTCGACAAAAGGCTCGAACTGAGCGACTTCCTGCGCAGCTACACGCCTGAACGCGTCCTGATCCGCAATATTGGCGAGTGCGAGATCGAGGCCGCCTTCGAGTCCATGCACAAGAAGGAGAACTGGGAGCGGATGTTCGACTGCGGCGCCTGCGGCTCCAAGAGCTGCGTCGACATGGCCCGTAAAATCGCCCTCGGAATCAACACCCCGTCAAATTGCGTCCAGCAGATGCGCCGTAACCTGCACAGCGAGTTTTTGGCTGCCAAGCAGATACGCACGGACGTGTCGGAAAATACGCGACGGATCGTGGAGCGCTTCGACCTCTTCAAGGACCGCGTCGGGCGCATCTCCCAGCAGTTTGATTCCGTAAACAGCGTGGTCGGCCAATACGGTGAGATGGCGCACTCCATCGACCTCATCGCGAACTACATCACCATCATCGCGCTGAACGCCAAGATAGAGGCGGCCCGGGCGGGAAACGCCGGCAAGAGTTTCACGGTTGTGGCGGAGGAGATACATAATCTGGCGCGCCAGTGCAAGGAGACCGTGAAAACGGCGCAGACCACATCTGCCGAGTCGGCCCGCGCGACAGCGGCCATGACGGAGGCCGTAGACGACATCGGGGAGTCCATGACCGTGATTATGGACCTGGTAAGCTCCATCATGCAAAAGACCGTGTCCCTTGAAGAGGAGACTGCCGCGCTGCACCTGTAAACGACTGGTTTGCTCCGGCGGCGCGCGTCCGTGTGCTATAATCAGCGGTAATAAAATTTAAGAGGGGAGAGACTTTTTTGCTCACTTATATACTGGCCATAGCTTTTTCAGTGCTGCTCTCGGCGGTATACGCCTTTCAGAACGCGTCGGTCGTCTACGTGAAGTTCCTCATGTTCGAGCGGCCTTTTCCGCAGGGCGTGTGGGAGGCGCTCCTCTTCTCCGCAGGGGTCCTTCTGATGTGGATCTTCTCTATTGCGGCCTCCCTTGAGGTGCGCGCCAAGTACAGGGCCAAGATAAAGGAGCGCGACCAGAGGATCGCCGCGCTGGAGGAGGAGAGAAAATCCCTCCTGTCCGCGTTCAACAACCTGCCTCAGCAGCAAGCCGCCCCTGCCGCACAGCCAGCCGCGCAGGCGCCTGCTGGGGAGCCGACGCCGGAAACCCTTCCGGAGGCGGCTGCGGCGGAGGATAAGGGGACTGTGTCAGCTTGATCGCGTCATGCCCTGAAGAAAAGCTGAGGGTGTGGGCGCCGGACGAGTCGATCGATCATATGGCGAGGAAGCTCAACTGCTCGTCGTTCATGGCGTCGCTCCTATGGATGCGCGGCGTGGATGTCGACGCTGCCTTAAACGAGCGCGAAAAATGGATAACCCCCGACCTGGCAGGCTGGCTCGATGGCGCGGAACTGGGCGCGGACGCCAAAAAGGCCTGCGACATCTGGGCAGGGATAAAGGAGGGGGATAACGTCGTGGTGTACGGAGACTACGACGTGGACGGCATATCGTCGACTTCCTTTATGTTGGAGCTGGCCCTGCTCAAGGGCGCCCGCGTCCGCTACTACATCCCCCACAGGTACAGCCAGGGTTACGGCTTCCACCCCAGCGTCGTTAAGGCGATAGCGGGCAAGGGGTGCAAGTGCGACCTCTTGGTAGTGGTAGACTGCGGCACCCAGAACGCCGAGGCGGCGTTGGAGGCGAAATCCAGCGGCATACCGGTCCTGATATTCGACCACCACTTAGCCCGCGAGAGGATCGCATCCTGCGACGCCTTGATAAACCCGCATGTGGACGGCAACGAACTGTCGCGGGATCTCTGCGCCGCAGGGGTGGTGTGGTGCTGGGCGTGGAAGAACGAGATCGCGCCACGCGACTGGCTCCTGAAGCGCCTCGACCTGACGGCGCTCGCGACAGTGGCCGACTGCGTCCCCATGTCATCGCCGCTCAACAGGGCGATAGTGAGGGAGGGGATCGCGGCCATGCGCAGATCCCCGAGGGAGGGGCTCTGCGCGCTGATGCGCGGGATGGACCTGGATCCCGCGTCCGTCGACAGCGACTCCCTGGCGATGAGGATAATCCCATGCCTTAACGCAGCGGGGCGATTAGAGTTCGCGGACCTCGCCATGAAGCTCTTTTTCCCTAAGGGCAACGTGGACGAGCAGGCGGGTAAGCTCATCGACCTCAACAGGCGAAGGCGGGATATGTCCACAAAGATCATAAACGACGTCGATACCGGCACGAGCAGCAACGCGCACTACAAGCACGTCCTCTTCGGCAAGGACTGGCCCGCTGGCGTCTTGAGCAGCGTCGCCAGCCACGTCTGCGCGTCTCGCGACGTACCCATAGTGCTGGCCGCTCCCGCCCAGCCGTCGCTGATCCGAGGCACCCTGAGGGTGCCTGTGGGAGTCGACGCGGAGGCCATACTCTCCACGCTCTCCAGTGACCTCGCGAGCTGGGGCGGCCACAGGATGGCTGCCGGGTTCAGCGTGGAGGCTGGCAAGTGGGAGGAGGTGCGCGACAAGCTGGAGGCGCTGCTCTCGGATGCCAAGGCTGAGGACGAGAAGGAGGACATCCTCTACTGGTCCCCGGCCGAGCTGGACATAACGGCGTGGAAGGACGCCGAGCGCCTCGGCCCCTTCGGCGTCGGCAACCCCCACCCAAGGCTCTTCTGCGCGAACAAGGGCCGCATAAACGCCGAGCCGCTGGGTAGGAAGGGCAACCACATACGCGTGTTCGTCGAGGGGCGGGAGCTTCTGGGGTTCAGCGGCGAGCATCTGCTCTACTCCGATTTTTCGCCGTCCGGGTGGGTCTACAAGCCGCGCGTCAATTTCTGGAGGTGTTCGGAGAGTCTCCAGCTCGTCCTGGAAAAGGTAGTAGTCAGCGGTTCATAGGCGATGGACGCCACGAGCGACAAGTTTACCAGCCTGAAAGCCAAGGAGGACCAGGAAAAAAGGCTCTTGAGGCCGGAGGTCAAATCGGCGCTGTCGGTCAGCGTGAACCGATCCATGCGCGCGCTGATGGAGAGCTACATCGGGCGCATACCGGAGGATCAGCGGGTTTCCAGCGTCCGCATAGCGTGGCAGGAGCTCTGGGCGCGGTCGTCCCGATACCTGCAAAAAGAGGACCTCATGCGGGTGGGGGACGCGTTCGTCTACGCGGCGGAGGCGCACAGCAGACAGCGGCGCTACAACGGCGACCCCTACATCGTCCATACGCTGGGCGCGGCAGGGGTGCTCTCCGACATGCAGCTCGACACGCCGACGCTGGAGGCTACCCTGCTCCATGACGTGATAGAGGACACTGACGTCAAAGCCGATGACATAAGCGAGCGGTTCGGCAACGACGTGGCCACGCTGGTAGACGGGGTGACGAAGCTCGGCAGGCTGCCCTTCCAGAACGTCGTCGACTATCAGGCTGAGAATTTGAGGAAGATGTTCCTCGTCATGGCGAAGGATATCCGCGTGGTCCTCATCAAGCTCGCGGACCGTCTGCACAACATGAGCACGATTCAGGCGCACAGGCGCGAGAAACAGATATCCATCGCGCGGGAGACGCTTGAGATATACGCCCCGCTGGCGCACCGCCTGGGCATTTACCACATTAAGCGCGAGCTGGAGGATCTCTCCTTCCGCGTCATCGACCCGGAGACGTACTACGACATCCGCCGCAGGGTGCGCAAGAAGATGCCTGAGAGCGAGAACGTCATAAAGAAGGGCATTGAAATCCTGGGCGAGCGCCTCCGGCAGGAGGGCGTCCAGGCTCAGATCAGCGGACGTCCGAAGCACTATTACAGCATATACGAGAAGATGAACAGGAAGAACCTCTCGCTGGATCAGATATACGACCTTTTGGCGATGCGCGTCATCCTGAACACCTTGGGCGAATGCTACCAGGTGCTCGGCATAGTGCACACCATATGGAAGCCGATACCGGGCCAGTTCGACGACTATATCGCGAACCCGAAGGGCAACATGTACCAGTCCCTCCACACGACGGTCGTGGGGCCGAACGGGGAGCCGCTGGAGGTGCAGATCCGCACATGGGAGATGCACCGCCTCGCGGAGTACGGCATCGCGGCCCACTGGCAGTACAAGGAAAACGCCGCGGTGAACGACCTCGACATAAAGCTCTCCTGGATACGCAAGGCCCTCGAAGGGCAGGGCGAGTCGTCTGAGCCGTCGGAGTTCCTGGATCACCTCAAGACGGACGTGCTCACGACGGAGGTCTTCGTCTTCACCCCCCAGGGCAAGGTGATATCCGTCCCGAACGGCTCGACGCCCATCGACTTCGCCTACTCCGTGCACACGCAGATAGGGCATAAGTGCGTCGGAGCGATGGTGAACGGGCGCATCGTGCCGATGGACTACACGCTCCAGAACGGCGACATCGTGCGCATACTCACGTCCCCACAGGGCAAGCCCTCCCGGGATTGGCTCAAGATCGCCAAGTCCAACAGGACGAGGAACAAGATAAGGTCGTATTTCAGGCAGATAGACAGAGCGGAGAGGGAGGAGAAGATCGAACGCGGGCGCGACCTCCTCGAACGCGAGATCGCCCGCCGCTACCCGTCCGAGGAGCGCTCGGTGGAGAGCTTCTCCTCTCAACTGAGCCAGGTGTCGAACGACCTGGGCTACAGCGGCGTGGACGACCTCCTGCTCTCCATCGGGAACGCTCACCAGACGGCAGCCGGGGTCATGACCCGCGTCGAGGGGCACAGGTCGAAGGAGGACGCCTCAGCCCCGAAGTATCTGCCAAAGCCAGCGAAGCCGACGAAGGAGTCCGATTCGGCGGTGGTGGTCGAGGGCGCTGACGGCGTCCTGGTGGCCCTGGCCATGTGCTGCTGCGCCGTCCCAGGAGACAAGATCGTGGGAGTGGTGACGCACAGCAGGGGCATAACGGTACACAGGAGCGACTGCCCCAACTTGGAGCGCGTCCGGGAAGACAGGAGGGTCCCCGTGACGTGGGGGCAAAAGCAGTCCATCCGCTACACCGCCCGGATTCACGTCGAGGCGAGCGACAGGGCCGGGGTCTTCGCGGATCTCGGACAGGCGATCAGCCAGACGGACGGGCAGATAGTCAACATCAGGGGCAACGTCGTGAACGGCGCGCGGACGAGGTTTCTGATAGACCTGCAGGTGTGGGACCTGGAACACCTCTATAGGGTGATCGCGCGGATCAACTGCATAAAGGGCATGATAGAGATAACGAGGGGGTGACGTGATGAGGATAGTAGCCCAGCGGGTCTCGCGAGCCGCCGTGAGCGTGGGCGGCAGGGTAATCGGGCGGATAGGGCGCGGGCTGTGCGTCCTGGCAGGCGTCGCCCCGGAGGACACGGAGGCGGACGCCAGGAAGCTGGCGCAGAAGACGGCAAATCTAAGGATCTTCGGCAGTTCTTCCGATATTGAAGATAACGGACGGATGAACCACTCGCTTTTGGATATATCAGGCGCGGTGCTCGCGGTCTCCCAGTTCACGCTCTTCGCCGACTGCAAGAAGGGCAGGCGCCCGTCCTTCGCCGGGGCCGCGCCGCCGGAACTGGGCATGGAGATTTACGGGTGTTTCGTGAGGTGCCTCGAAGAGCTGGGCGTAGAGGTGGCCTGCGGCGAATTCGGGGCCGTCATGAAGCTGGAGATGACGAACGAGGGGCCGGTCACGATAATCATGGACTCAGGCGATCTGTAGAGGGCGGGACTCATCGCTGGAATCGCCATTTTATAAACGAATACATTAACCAGAGAACGGTCGACCGGGGGGATTTTTTTGAAGGTAAAACGATTTGCGGTAGGCGCTTACTGGACGAACTGCTACGTGGTCTACTCGGACGCGAAGGACGCCATCGTGGTGGATCCGGGTGGCCCCATGGACAATGTGCGCGATTTTCTGAGCGACAATGGGCTCAATTTGAAGTGGATAGTGGTGACTCACGGCCACGGCGACCACATATTCGGGGTGCAGGAGATAAGGGGCCTCGCCTCTGAGGGCGTGGCCATACACCGAGATGATGCGCCCTGTCTCACCGACAGCAGGAAAAACCTCTCGTTCTCCATGGTGAGCCCTGTCAGCGTAAACGCCGCGGATCGCGTCCTCTCTGACGGGGATGTGATAGAGCTTGGCTCTATGAGCGTAAAGGTCATCCACACCCCTGGACACACGCCCGGTTGCTGCTGCCTTTACATCACCGAGGGCGATCAGGCGATTTTAATATCAGGGGACACTCTATTTGCCCGCAGCGTAGGCCGCACAGACCTCCCCGGCGGGGACGAGGGGGAGCTGTACAGGTCGCTGGGGAAGCTCGTGACGCTGCCGGACTCCCTCGCGGTTTATCCAGGGCACGGCCCGGATACGACCATCGGGGAGGAGAGGCGCCTCAACCCGTTCTGGCCGCGCTAGCCTGATCAGCCAGTTTTGAGGTCGTCCGACTTTTCGCTGGATCTGTATATCACGGCAAACTCCCCGGGCGAGATATCCGGCTGGGTAGCGCCGTTGGTGCGCGAAATCCGTTCCCGCCTATGGAATTGCAGGATCTCGGTCGTGATACTGCCCTGCCAGTACGCCAGCGGGGAGGAGATGGCGCTCTGCGCTGAAACGGGCGCGGACAGGTGCTTCCGCATAGGCGAGATGAGCTCCGTGGAAACGTCCGGGGGCAAAAAGCTGGTGCTGCGCCTGGGCGGCGACCTCTTCTTCGCCATCTATTTCGCGAAAAGGATCGGCGCGCCGGTCTGGGCTTATTGCGGGCGCCCGAGGTGGGGCCGGTTCGTCGAGCGCTTTTTTGTGCCCGACGGGGACGCCGCGCTGCACTTTGCCCGTGCCGGCCTTCCAAGGGGAAAATACGAGACGATAGGGCATCTGGCCCTCGACAGCGTGGCCGTGAACGAGAGCGAGGAGGAGACGCGGGAGATCCTGGGCCTTTCGCCGGACGAACCCGTCATATCCTGCCTTACTGGCAGCAGGCCGGTCGAATACTGCAATGCCGCGCCTTTCTTGGCTCGCGTGGCATCGCTTGTGACCCAGGAATTGCCGGATCACAAGGTCCTCTTCCCGCTGGCGCCGACGGTGCGCGACGACCTGTTGGAGCAGGCTCTCGACGACGCTGGGATCGAGCGGATAGGCACGAGCAGGGTTCATTCCATAGGGCTTGGAGGCGGGCGGTGGGGGACAGTCGTCCGAGGAAGGTCGCTCGAATCATTGGTTTGCAGCAAGCTGGCGATAGCGGTGCCAGGCACCAACAACCTCCAGGCGGCCGCCCTTTACGTGCCCTTCATCATGATACTGCCCCTCGACAAGGCTGACACGTTCCCTCTCGACGGGCTTCCTGGCCTTTTGCCTCTCTGGGTTCCGGGCATCAGGAAGCTCAAGAGGGAGTACGTCGTCCGGCTCAACGAGAGGACGGATTTCGTGAGCCTGCCGAACAAGATGGCCAAGAAAATGATAGCCCCTGAGATAAGGGGGTTTTTCAAGGCAAGCGACGTGGCAGCCAAGGCGGTCAGCCTTTTAAATGACGAGGGGGAGCTCAAGCGCATACAGCGCGCGTTCTGGGAGCTCACCCACGAGCGCGGCGCATCATCCGCCCTGGCGTCGAGGATAGCGGAATGGGCCATCGGGACGCATCGGCGTCCCGGCCAGACGAATACGGGGTAAAAGGGGGACGGCCACATGGAAACGGCTCAGACGGAGGCGCGCATCAGGGCCATAGCCAAGGAGACGGACGGCCTGATAGTGAGGCTGGATACGCTCGTGGGCCGCATTGACACGGCGAGGGCCAACGAGAACAAAGAACTCGTGGAATACTACGAGCGGCAGTTCGCCGAGGCGTCAGTAGAGTTCATGAACGGCGTGGAGACGATACTGGACGAGTGGTATGCCCTCAAGGGTACGCCTCGCCCGCCGGCTGGCGATGAGATCATAGGGCAGGATCTGCTGGACGAGATCCATAACACCGTCGTGGCGATCGTCCAGGGGGGATCGGCGCCCGCCGCCCAAGGCGCCGCAGCGGCAAACAACACAGCGCCGCGCCAAGAGGCGCCCGCGCGGACGAGGGGTGAGGGCGGCCCCTCGCACAGGGTGGACGTCAGAGGCTGACGGCGATAGACCCGAATACCACGAAGATGACCCCGGCGTTTTGCGCCCTGGTGAGTCTCTCCTTATAGAACAACCGCGCAATGACTACCGTCACAAGGGGGCTCGACGCCGTGATGGGCGTAACGACGGACACGGGAAGCACGCTCACGCATATCCCGAAGAGGAGCCCTCCCATCGAGAGCGCCACAAAACCGCCGCAGAGCAGCGCGAGCCATGACTTCAGCCGCACCTTGCGAAGCGGCATGACGATGTGCGGGAACTTGCGCCACTGTATCAGCCTGACGCTCCAGACTATCACGACGTATGCCGCGCTGCGCAGGAAGTACGTCTCGACCGGGCTCCAGCCGCCCTCGCGCATTATGACCTTGATGAAGGGGTTGTTGACGCCTGAGCAGACTGCCGAGGCGGCAGCCAAGGCGATGCCGGTAAGGAGCGTCTTCGCCGCGAGGTCACTTTTCCTGTCCGGGTCCTTCTCCCTCTTTTTTTTGCTCACACCCTGGGTCACGAGCAAAAGGCCGATGATGATGCATACCGTGCCTATCCAGATCAACGGGGTAATCTCCTCGCCCAGGACGAAAATCGAGACGACAGTCGTAATGAGTGGGTACGCGCAGTTCACGGACACGGCGAGCGACGCGCCGATCTTGTTGATCGCGTATATGTACAGCTGGTCGCCCAGGACAGACGAGGTGGCGACGTTCGCGAACACCGCCAGCATCATCAGCGGCGTGAGGTGTGGCCAGCGCCCTGGCTGGAAGAGGAGCATGATCGCCAGCATGGTGGCGAAGTAGCTTATGGACCTGATGGGGCTGACCTCGTTCGGTCCAGCCCTACGCAGCCCGATTTTGATCAAGATCGGTGAGACCGCCCAGCACGCGGCCGCGACCAGGCACAGCAAGAACCCCCACACAGGCATGGCGAACACCCCTTCAGTTCCCGTCATAGAAACTCGTATCCGGGCAAGCCGGCCCCGCACGGTACGCTAGCAATACATTACTCCTGAAGCCGCGTCCCGTAAAGGCCGTTAGGCGGTACTCTAGCATGACACGGCCCTGATTTCCCACCATATTGTTTTTACCCATTGCAAAGCCCCTACGCTCTGCTACAATGCGGTGACGCCAGAAGGGCGTGAAAAAACGGCATATTTGTATAAGGAAAGGTGAAAATGAAAAGACTTCTTAAAGCAGCGAAGGTTTTAGCCATAACAGCAGCCGTTCTGGTCGCGCTGACGTACGGCGGCGTTTTTCTGGGGCACAGGGTGTTCTTCAAGGAGGAGACGTCGGACGTCCCCACGATACAGCCAGCGCAGGACGCTGAATTTACCCTTGGCGTGCAGGGGCACGCGCAGCCAGCTAATATGGACGAGTATATAGGCTTGTTCGCCAGCCAGGTCAAGCGATACAACGAGATCGCCCCGGCGCTCTGGGCAAAGGGCGCGCTCGTGAACTGGTCGGCGGCAGTCGAGGATCTGGACAGCGGCAGGTTCTGGCTCATCTCGCCGGACGGGAGCGTCGTCCCCCTCGCCAAAGGCGAAATTTTAGAGCGTGGCATAAGCCGCGCCCCGTATTTCAATGGGTTCAGCGTCTTTGACGGCGGCGCTTACGTCGCCGTCTCCCAGGAGGATTTAAGGAACTGCCTGCTCTGGCAGCAGTATCTCCACCTCGGCACATACGACCCGTTCATCACCTTCGTTCACGAGTCCTTCCACGCAGTCGAACAGCCGCTCTGGGCCGATGACGACCATCTTCCGCGGGCGGGCGGCCGCGACGAGCGTCTCGATGACGTGTCAGCCCGGGCAAAGCGCGCCCTGCTTCAAAAACAACTGCTCGCGGCCGTCGCCAACCCGGCTGACACCTCTTTGGCCACAGACGCGCTCTCGACCTACGAGGACTACAAGGCGCGGTTCCCCGACGATTACAGTGCCTCGCTCTACTTCGACCGAATGGAGGGGACGGCGTATTACTACGAACTTATCTCCTGCTTATACGCTTCTTATCCAGGGAAGATAGATGACAGAGAAAGCCTAAATCGCGCGCTGGCACTGCTGGCGACACGCGAGGACATTTACGTCACAGTCGGCCTCGTAGACGAGGGCTACCTTATAGGAGGGTTCGCCTGCGTCCTGCTCGACAGGTTCGAGGACGGCTGGCAGGAGCGCCTCGTGTCCGACGCGGAACTGACGCCGATAGAGATGCTGTCGCGCCACTTCGCTGGCGTCAGCCTGCCGGAGCCGCGGCAGCCCGGGGACGAGGAGATCAGCGCGGTCAAGGCCAAAATAGACGAAGAGTCGAAGGCAAACGGCTACGCCGGCCTGTTCAAAATGCTGTACGACCTGCTTTTCTGAGCTTCGGATGAGTCCTGGGTACTTGCGAAACGCGGATTCAACGTTATTATAGAGCGGCGGGGGGCCTCGGTGCCTTGACCCGGATAATGAAAAATAACCGCGAGGGGAGAATCGACATGGCAAAGGAAAAAGTCCGCGCCCCGGGCGATCTGTCGGTTTGGCAGCAGAATATGAGCGTGCTCGCCGGGAGGCAGCCTATGCTCGCCAAGGTGCTGAAGGATTATGCGGCCCGCCACGGACATGAGCTGGAACACTATGAGACCGCGACGCCGGCCGGCACATGGATCCAGGGTCTCACGTCTGAGCCGTTCTTCGAGCCGTCGGCTGAACCCAGGTTCGAGTGGAACAAAAAATCGCGGGAGACGCCGGTGTTCTTTCAGTACGGCGCCGGCGCGCCGCCGTATCTGCTGAAGTCCATCATGGCCCTTCCAAAAGAAGCGCCCTCCATGATCGTGGTCGAGCCGAATATCGCGCTCTTGGCCTACACGCTGCACGTCACGCAGGTGTACCTCGCGATGCCGCGCGAGACGTCCCTCGTTTTCGTCACCATGCCCGACGAGGCGTCAATTTTCAAGGAGCAGGATGCGAATCTCAGGGACAAGCTCCTCTGGTCGGCTACCCAGGAGGTGATGGAGGAGGCGCTCTTGGCCGGCCTGAACAGATATGGCCTGTATGCTGTGATGAGCGCGCTTGTTTCGTCGCATAAGGGTGAGATGGAGGCCATGGGCGGGCTGTTCAATAAGATCGCGTCTTCCGTCAGGGAGTGGTCCGTCATTCGTGTCCAGCAACTGGGCAACAGCGCGGAGGACTCCATGATAGGGCTCCGTCAGATGGCGCTCATTTCGCCGTGGGTCAGCTACGGGTACCAGTTCGCGAGCCTCGTTTCGAAGTTTGGTGGCCGCCCGTTCGTCGTCGTCTCGGCAGGGCCGTCCCTCGACAAGAACTTCGAGCTGCTCCGGGACATCCGGGACAAGTGCGTGATAGTGGCTACGGACGCCGTGCTGGGGAAGATGATAAAAAGCGGGATCATGCCGCACGTCGTCTGCGCGTTGGAGCGCGGGCTGCCGACCTACAACGCGTATTTCGCGGAGAACCTGGACGCGTTTCCCGGCGAGTGCTCGAAGATATTGCTGATCGCGCAGTCGGTCTGCACCCCTAAAATTTTCGGCCGCTGGCCCGGCCCGAAGGTCATAGTCGCCAAGTCGGAGCTGGCCATGGACACGTGGTTCATCTCAGGGATCGTGGGAGGCCAGACCATAGCATCGGGGCCGTCCGTGGCGCACACGTGCTACACTGCGGCGCTCATGATGGGCGCTTCCTCCGTCGCGCTGATAGGCCAGGACCTTGCATACGCCGACGACGGCTTCATGCACGCCGAAGGCGTCTTCGGCCAAGATTCGAGGCAGGCGATGCGAAAAACAGCTTCCAGCCCCGACATGGTCCGTGTCCCGGGCGCGCTTGGCGGAGAGGTGCTGACCAACAATATCTTCCTGATGTTCCTCAGGGCGCTGGATAACATGGTGGTCAAGTCAGACGTCCCCACTTACGACTGCACTGAGGGCGGCGCGCTGATCCAGGGGACGATCATCGAACCATTCGCCAGGTTCATTTCCCGCGAGGTCGCCCAGCTGGCGCCGCTTTCGACGACGCCCGCCGACGTTGTCCTTGAAAGCGGCTCGGTCATCGACAAAGGGCCGCTGTGGGACAAGTATGCCCGGAACATAAAAAACGCGCTGGAGGAGTTCGACTACGCGGAGGATCGCATTGCTGAGGTCGAGGCGCTGATGAAGAAGGTCTCCGCCCCAGGCATCGACCAGCGGCGTCGTTTGGCTTTCGCGGCCAAGGCGAGCGCGGCCTTAGACGCGATACACGCCAAGAGCAAGATGATATCATTTGTCTCCCAGAGCTACGTCTTCCTCGCCGCGTCGGAGATTTTAAAGATCCGCTTCTTGGACAGCGTGGACATGGTGAAGCGCTGGACGCAGCTCCACAGGGAGACTCTGGACGCGCACGCCGCTGTGATCACGTTCGGGCGGCGGTGGCTCAAATACGCCCAGTCCGCTCTCAGTTACTACGCCGAGAGGGATCTGCCGCTCGTCCCGCCCTCTGACGAGTTATCGCCTGAGCGCTTGACGGAGGCCGAGGGTTCCCTTGAAAGCGGGCAGGACGATATCGCGTTTCAGATAGAGATGGACTGCCTCTTGAGTTCCGTCGACATTGTGCGGCGCGGTTGGCCGGCGCGAGCGCTCTGGAGGAGCGCCATGTTCCTGCTGGCGGAGGGCCGGGCAGAGGAGGCCGGCGTCCTGATGCGCACGGCCGGCGCTGAATTCAGCAAGGCTGACCTGCCTAAGGAGGAAATGGTCGCGTTCCTGAAGGACAGCGCACGGGTGCTGTCCACGCAGGATCTCTGCTACGTGCCGGATTACCGCCAGGCAGAGGCGGCAGCCGACAAGGCGGCGGACCTGGGCGGCGCCGACGACGAACTCCGCGCCATCAGGAGGATGATACTGTTCGGCGACATGTCGCTCTACGAGAACTACGCCAGGTTCGGAACGAGATCCGGCAAGGAGACACGGGCCGTGACGTGGCTGGCCTGGTCTCCCGGCGCCGGCATCCCGCTTACGTCAGAGCAAACAGTGGAGGCGATGCGGATGAGCTGGGCCATGATCCGCGACTACGGCGAATTCGTCCCGGACATGGCAGGCCAGCGCCTGACATGGCTTGCCCAGGAGGCTGAAAAATTCTCGAGCGCCGCAGACGAGCCGTGCAGGTCTGACGCCCGCGCGCTGCTCACTGAGATAGCGTCTAGCCGCGACATCCTGTCCCGTTTGCCGGCGAAGTACACGGAAAAATTCACGGACACCGCAGGGGCCTGAAGTCAAAAGATTTTAGCGGCAGTGTTCATGCGCCACGGGACGTGCCATTGACACCCGATTGAAATCGAATTGGTATAATCAGCGGTTCCACGACACGGATTGATCTCGGATCACAGCCGCAGAAAACGCGACATGCGAACCTGTGGTCCGAAGCCGATCCTGTGTGCCGATTGTGTCTATTCTGTTTCGGCCGAGGCTGTTTCGAGTCCTCGCAGCCTGTCTGTGATAATGTCCGCCCTATATTGTCAACAGATACGTCAACGAGTTCCAGGCTTGCGATAACCGACAAGAACGATCAAACCACAAAAAATCGTCCACAAACCGCCGCTATTGCAGCCAGCGCCAGAAAGAAGGGAAGTGTCGCCTAACTCGTTATAGTGTGTTAGGAAGGTTGGTTTTTGCTGAAAAACGGAAAAAGCGACAGGATCATGCGCATCTCGTGTCCCAGAAAGCATTTGCGCAAATTTTTCGAGCATAAATTACCTCTTGGCACAGTCTTCATGCCTTTCCTGAGGATTTGGGAATTCTTCCATAAGTTGCAAAATTTTTAAAACGCCCTTATAATCTTTAAATATGGGGTGCTTGAATATGATGCAAGAGACGCTTGACACGCGGATAGAATTTGCTACTCTGCTCCAGGCTCCAGGCTTAAATAGCATCCGTCTGACGCGAGCATTCTATGCGGCTCGCGTTCCTGGATTATTCCAAGCTATCAATAAAAAAGGTATCCGCCAAGTTGTTTTGAGCAGTCGTCAGGGACGTTGGATCGTCGGCTCATTGTCGCGCGATTCGATTTGCTCATGCGACATGGTACGGTAAGGCGGAGATGAATTATTGGCTCTGCGGTATTTTTAGCGCGGAAATTAACGAGGTAGCGTGTCGTCAAAAAGTTTTAACGCACCAAAAAATCATTTTTAGGAGGTTTTTGTCATGAGAAGAAGAAGTTGGGCAATCTGGGCTGTGCTATTCGTTTTAGTTTTCGCTCTGTTATCCGGCGGTTGCGGCGGCAGCGGCGGTGACTCGGGCGACTTTGACAATCCGAGCGGTTCGGAAACTCCTGACAACCCTGACAACTCAGGCGACTGGGATAGCGAATTCATCACTGCCCTCGAGGGGACATGGAAGACTTCGAATGGGATCGCGCAAGGTGTGTTTGAGGGAGAGCCAGTAACGGCGACGCTATATGAAATGAGTGTTTTCGAGGTTAATATCGCTCATATCGCTAACTCCGCTGGCACTATCTCTGCTGGCGATGAGCGTGGTGACATTATCTCTGGCGATGTCCCCCCTGCTAGCGATGAGCCTGGTGACGTTATCTCTGGCGATGTCCCCCCCGATAACGATGAGCCTGGTGACGATGAGCCTGGTGGCAGCGAGCCCGGGAGCGATGAGCCCGGTGGCGATGTCTCTGATGATGACCGCATCGAGGGATCATCAGTTCAAGTACGTTCTAAATGGGATTTTTATTTCGGATCGAATTATTACCCAGAGGTTGATTTGAATATCGACGCTCGGTTTGCAGAGCGTACTGGGGAAAATATCTTCCGTTTCGTTGAGGATTATGGAAATGGCGATACCAACACGGTTATCATAACGCTGGATGCCGACCAAATTACGGGGCGGGTCACGGTGTCATGCGACTACCCCTCTGTCGGTACGGACATTCAATTGTCGTTCGACATTACGAAGTAACAGGACAGGGTTAAACGCCAAACGGCCGATTGTCTTGTGTCGAGTCAAGCGGATACCCCCGGCAGCTGCCGAGGGTACCTGCTTGGCTTGTGACTCAGACCTGACACAGTGGAGTTTGAAAAAAATGGTTCCGGCAATCCTGCTCTGATCGAAAACGTCCCATAAAACCTACAAGCTCGCTTTCACTCTTGCCGCTCTTGCTGGCGCACTTGGCGGCGAAAAAGATAAGGCCAATGCGGTTTTCGTCTGCCAGCAGTGTTTCATCTGCGATGTCTGAGACTAATGGCCTAAGCTAGGCGTCAGCCCATAAGCAAACGTATTTTTGAACGACAGCGGAAAAACTGATCTCAGGCCGTACAGTGCTTTCAAAGCCCACCGGCCGGGCATGAGCGTGTCGGGGAAAGGGCGTGACCGGCGCGAGAATTTGAGGGCAGAAAAAGCGGGCGGCAAAAACGCCGCCCGCCTGGTTCCTTATTTAATAAACGCCTCCCTTCATAACAACGAATGCCGCGAAACCACCTCGCAAGCGGGCTGGCCGCATTCGTAAAATTGAAGTAATAATTACTTCTTTAGTTAGCATAAGTCTTTCCTGAGGATTTGGGCAGTTGAATCATGCTTGCTTGAATCATGCTTGCTTGACAAATTCCGGATGACGTGGTTTCATACTTGCTTATTACGGAAGCGCTGACTGAATGGCCGAATTGGCGAAAAATCAGCCTTCGTGAAAACCGTCGATGCAGAGATCAAACCGTAAGCGCGCTTGCAGCACGGGAGGACGGCGGGGGAGAGGCAGAGGCCCCCGGACAGAGAGCCTCCAGACAGAGAGCCGGGGTTAGATGAGAGCCCGGTAGAAAGCGGAACGGCAAATGGACTGCGGAGGGCGCGCAGGAAAGGGAACGCTTTTCCCGAGTATTGCGCGACGCGACGCCGGCGTGACAGGGCGAGGGACGTGATAGCGTCCTGCTGAGTGGGCGGTCTCCGACCGTCAAGCAAGGTGGCACCGCAGGTGTATGTATGCGCCTGTCCTTGTGATATACGGCAAACGTATATTCATGAGGGCGGGCGTTTTTTGTTGCAATGAATGTCGTTCGGGCTGACCCGTCGGCGTTTTGCTTTGCCCC
>JAIRNC010000126.1 GCA_031258255.1 Synergistaceae bacterium | reverse complement strand
GATAGACTTCTTCGGCGTCGTCGACAACTTGATCGACACGGTTGAAGGTGGCAATGTGGACGGCATTTCTGATAAAATGCTGGGCGAGATGGACCACTGGATGTCAACGCTGCTCAAGGACCGCGCGATAGCCGGCGCCCTCATCAGCCGCTACACGACGACCGAGAGCAGATATGTCTCCAACGGCACGAACTACACGGAGCTTTACGACAAGACGGTAGGGATTGACCTGGCGGAGGCGATAACGAACTTCCAGATGGCCACGAGCATTTACGAGGCCAGCCTGGCCGCTATCGCACGCATCATGCAGCCGTCCCTGCTCGACTTTTTGAGATGACGGCCGCAATTTTTTCAAGGGAGGAAAGTGAATGATTAGTTTGACTTCCACGAGGTTCGGGGAAATGGAGGTTGAGGAGGGGGATGTCATCAACTTCCCTGCGGGGATTCCCGGGTTCGAGGACAGCCGCTCCTGGATACTGGTGGGCGACGACGACAACGCTATCATGTGGCTCCACAGCATAGAGGACGGCGCCCTGGCCCTCCCTGTGACGACGCCGGAGTCGGTAAAGAGCGACTACAACGCCAAAATTCCGCGCGAGTCCCTGGAGCAGATAGGCCTGATGGACATGAAGGCCGTCATACTCCTGATAGTCGTGGCCATCCCGCCAGGCCGCCCCTGGGACATGACCGCGAACCTGAGGGCGCCGATACTCGTGAACTGGGCTTCCCGCGTCGCGACCCAGGCGATAGCGATGAACGAGGATTACGACTTCCGCCACCCTATACTTGACGAGGCCGCAAGGGAGAGCATGAAGTCGAAAGCCGCCGCCGAAGCCCACGGGGGGGCAAACTGACATGCTTGTGTTGAGCAGGAAACCCGGCGAAGCGCTCAGGATCGGCGAAGACGTCGAGATAACCATCGTCGAGGTGAAGGGCGAGATGGTGCGTCTCGGAATCGACGCGCCGAGAAACGTCCCCGTCTGGCGCAAGGAGTTGTGGCTGGCCATAGTGGAGGAGAACAGGAAGGCCGCTGAGGAAGCGGCGAGAGCGGAGATAACGGCCGTCCTGCCAGCGCCCGTGCCAGTGAAGGTCACCGACCTGCTGGTGAAGAAGAAAAACACCTGATTTCAAATTAGTATTATGACCATACAATTAACTTATAAGCCTTATGTGGACGATGTGCCATAAGATACGCAACGGGGTCGAGGGGCGCGACGCATAAGGCAGGCAGTCTCGTGGAGATGGACGAGGCTTTTTTCGGCGCCGCCGATGAGGGCGGCAGGTGCGCCGAAAAGACAGCCGTCATGGTGTCCGCGCCCCTCTCGGCGGACGGTAAGCCGGTAAGCCACGGTTTGCCAGCATGAGAGTCGTGGGTGCCGTCAATGGCGCGGCGGCGCTCCCGTTCGCCGAAAGCACGGTCGACAAGGGGAGCGAGGCGCGGACCGACGGGCTGAACATATACCTTGCCCTCGGCAGGGACGGTTACAGCCTTAAAAACGCCGTCCGCCGTTTTTCATTTCATCGTGTAAAATTTGCTGCTAAACCTGTAAAAGCAACTACCTAAGTGAAAGTATGGAGCTTTCATCAAGGCCGGTATACTTTTTGATTGTTTCGGCTGGAAGGCCATCAGCGAGCATTGAGCGCGCTACCTCGATCTTGCCTTCTTCTTTTGCGTCACGTATGTGAATATCCCTGACAACTTCGTCTATCGGTCTGAACTGCATCTTCCACACCTCCCGGATCTTTGGGTCAATGTCGCCCTTGTCTATTTGCAATAGGTAGTACGCGAATTTCTGGAACGACCACGCTTTTTCAACCTCAAATTTACGCGCCTTTATGAGTTCGAGAAGCTCAATGGAATATTCTTCGCGCTTAGGCGCCTTCTCCCCTGCCTCCATCATCCTCTTTGCCGCGAGGACCGGCAGGGCAAAATCCCGGCCGTCCCGTTTCAATTCATCAACATCAGCCCTGTCCACGCTGTAGATGTTGTACTTGAAATTGACCGACGTTCCCTGCCACTCTCTGAAGTAAGTGTCTATCGGTGCCGTTTTACCTGTATAGATAGCTAGCGAGGTGACAGGGACGGCGTATTCGTCGCTTGCGCGGTAATAGCTTTGGAAAATACGGAGCGGCAAGGTATCGTCCTTCTCGTGCTGCTGCTCCAGCAAAAATATTGCCCGCGACTCGCCGCCGTCTTTCAGCGGCAGGGATACGCACAGATCCGAAGTCCTCTTCCCCTTGTTCGACCTGCCGCCTATGGCCGGGTGTTCCGGATCCGCTGCGCCCGGCTTTAACGAATAGTCCCGCAGTTCCGCCAGGCTTGGCATAAAAAAAGATATGGCGTCATCCAGGTTTTCTTTCAGCAAATCCTTCCATCTTCGGTCAATCCAGCTCTCGCTCATGTGCTACGCCCCATCCTTCTTGATTTACAACAACATTATATCAAGTTTTCGGTTCTATGACACACATAAGGGAGGATGTGAACCATTGCCTGCAACGGCGTAAACCCTTGCCGTGCCTTGTTTTGCATCGGGGATTCCCATTACCCGGCTGCCACCATAAAAACAACGGCAACGACATCGCCCTGGTGCAAAAACTCCTGAATCATTCGGCCAGCGGGACGACTCTTCGTTATATCGGGATAACGAGAGAGATTATGGACACTGCGTATCTCAGACTGAATTTATGAAAACTGGGATTGCCTCGAATTGCCGAAAAAAATCATACTTTTTTATGCTGTAGTTGAAATTTTTCTCGCCATATGAAGCTATCGCATCTTGAGAACGTCTTTTTCAGCGGCGACTATTTGGCGCTTACGAAGAGGTGACGTCGTCCTCGGAACTCATGGCGCAAGGGGCGAGTGACCTGACCGCTCTCTCCGACGACATGAAAGCGACCTTCGAGGCTTTCACTCTCGAAGACGGCAGCAACACCAGAAAATCCAGGGAAACTCCGAAATCAAGACAGAGCCTGCCATCAGGGCTCGGGACTTGTCGATAGATAAAAACTTGGGCAACGCCCGCCGGCTGGTGCCGGAGCGTTGCCCTTCAAGCCTGGATGCTTGACTGCGTCAAACGCGCCCGCTTTGGGCGCGAGAACCGTTTAGCCGGGCATCTTTACGAGGATGACTGAGAATACGATGAAGGCGATGGTCATCGCGAACGTTATCTTGTTGAGCGAGGACATGCGCTGCCAGGTGCCGCCAGACATATCCATCTGAGTGCCGCCGCCCCCGAAACTCCCTGAGAAACCGCCGCTCTTCCTGTGCTGGAGCAAGATCGCGCCGATCAGCCCGATGCACAAAAACAAAAACAGTACCGAAAGGATAGTCTTAAACAAACCAACAAGCCCCCTTGCTATATCGCGCCGGACAAAAAACACCCGTCCGCACAGCTCATATTATCTTATCACAGAAGCGCCCGTTCGCAACCAGTATTTTTTTATTGAGGCACACAAGAGGGCCATGCCGGCCATGGCGCGCGCCCTGTGCGAAATTTTGGACTTTATCCCGCTGCCCAGCTCCGCGAAGGTGTTTTCGTACCCGTCCGGGACGAAGAGAGGGTCGTAGCCGAAACCATCGGCGCCGGACGCGTGGCGGGCTATGCTGCCGAAGCATCTGGCCTCGGACGCGAAATAGCCGCTAGGGAATGCGCGTCCTTCCCGTCCTGCCGGAAAAGCGAGCACGAGGCACGCAACGAAGCAAGCGCGCCTGTCGGGCGCGTCCCCCAGCTCCCCGAGGAGCCACTTTACCCTGTCTCGGTCGCTTCCGGCAGCCGCCCTCGCGGAGAAGATACCCGGACGACCGCCCAGGCTGCGCACCTCCAGCCCGCTGTCGTCAGCCAGCGCTGGCATTCCAAAATGATCGGCCCATGCCTGTGCCTTGAGCGCCGCGTTCTCCTCGTAGCTCTGGCCGGATTCCTCCACGTCAGGGGCCGCCGCAGCCATGCACTGCGCGCCTGCGAGCGCGAAGCCCAGTGACGACAGGCCCAGATCCTGGAAAAGCCCCACGAACTCGGCCTGCTTGCCCCTGTTGCCGCTCGCTAGGACAAGGCTGAAAACTTGCCCGTCATCGGGAAAAGCCGTCAAATAACTCTTCCTCCTCCGAGGAAAGGGAGAGGGCACCCCTTTGGAGGGCGAAAATCTTTAGCAATCCGTCTCCGGCGACGTTCAGCATCTCGTCCAGCTCCGCGCGGGAGAAAAAGCTGTTCTCGCCCGTCCCCTGCAACTCCACGAACTCCCCCCCGCTGTTTGCGACGACGTTGCAGTCCACGTCGGCGGAGCTGTCCTCCTCGTAGTCCAGGTCGAGCATCACCCCGCCGCCGACCTTGCCTACGCTCACAGCGCCCACCTGAGCCGCTATCGGCAGGCAAGGCAGCGACGCGCTCTGCTTCAGCGCCCGCATCGCGTCAACGAGGCAGACGAAGCCGCACGAGATCGACGCAGTCCTCGTCCCGCCGTCCGCCTGTAAGACGTCGCAGTCGATCCAGACCGTCCTCTCCCCGATTACGTCCAGGTTCAGCGCAGAACGGAGGGATCGCCCGATCAGGCGCTGGATTTCGCTGCTCCGCCCGTTCACGCGCCCCCTCTGGACATCCCGTGCCGTCCTGTCGTGCGTTGCCCTGGGGAGCATTCCGTACTCGGCGGTGAGCCAGCCCGTCCCGCTGCCCCTCTTGAAGGCGGGCGCCCTCTCTTCGATGGACGCCGTGCAGTGCACGACCGTGCGTCCCCACCTGATCAGGGCGGAACCCTCAGCGTAGAGGTTGAACCCCCTCTCGATGGAGAGGGGGCGGAGTTCGCGCGGCGTCCTCCCGTCAGCCCTACTGGCGGGAGAAACCGTATCCGACGCGGCCTTATCCGAATGAGTCATTTAGCTTCCCCTTATTCCCCAAGGGACAGTCAGGTCGACGGGCTTCTTGTCCGTGATTTCCTTGCCGTCGACGAAAAATTTCACCTTTGAGACCGGTTCGAAGTTCGAGGACATCGTCCTGACGAGGGCGATGAGCAAGGCCGACGCCTTGGCCTGGTCGAGCGACTTTATCGAGTCGATGAAGCGCTGGTTGACGTTAAGATAGAGCCAGTCGCCGCTCTGAAAGAGATTGAGGCAGTTTGCGGCAGGGTCCAGCATCTTGCTCTCCTTCACCGCGTCCATGTATGCCGAGAGAGTCTGCTGCATGACGTCCTCCCTCAGGCCCGCGTCGCACCTTATCTGCCTTGTGACGAAGGACGACCCCTCCGGTATGGAGAGCGTCAGCGTCTCGAAGGCAGGCCCGGACGCGGCCATATCGCGCGACCTCGTCTCTGCTGTCAGGCGCTCTGCCTGTTCAGGGGTGGAAATGAGGTTGGGGGGGCTCGGGTTAGGGTGTTTCCTGTCCATCCAGTTGAATATGAGCGACATTGCGCCGTACCCGGCGGCGAAGAACAGCACGACGAGCGATGCCCAGGCCGCCAGCCGGAACGGCAGGGGCGCTTTTTTCGGGGCTTCCTCCTCCGGCGCCCAATCACCCCGGTCGATCATCTCGCGCCTTTCCCTTGGGGAGGGTTCGTCGTCGCTCTTCCATCTTCTTCTGGCAGTAGGTTTCATCAGGCGCCTCCTTCGCTTGGTCCGTTTTTCAGGTAATCCAGTATGCCCGACGCTATCGCGTCCATCATCTTCTTGCGGAACGCCTGGGAGTTAAGGTTCTTGGCGTCCTTGGCCTCAGTTATGTAGCCCATCTCGACCAAGAGGGCCGGCATCTCGGCGCCGCGCAGCACGAAGAGCGGCGCCTGTCTCACCTTCCTGAGCGAGTATCCCGCGCTCCGCGTCCTGTTGTACATGAACTCCGCCAGCGTCGTGCTCTCGATGAGTTTGTCGTTCTGCTGCATGTCTATGAGGATCTTCATGAGGAGCTGCGTCTTTTTGTCGGAATTAGCGCTCTCCTCCTCCGCGTTCTGCGATTCTCCCTCCAGTTCCCTGTTTTCCAGCACGGCCAGGTTGAACGCCGCCCGGTCCGTGGGCTGATCCATGAGGTAAAACTCGAGGCCGGAGGCGTGCTGCCCCCTCGGGAGGGCGTTGCAGTGCAGACTGATGAATACGTCGGCCTTCGCGTTGTTGGCGAAGAGCGTCCGCTCTCCCAGCTTCAGGTACTTGTCGTCGGCGCGCGTCAGTTTGACGTCCATGCCCCTGCTCTTGATGCTGTCCGCGAGCTCGAGGGCGGCCTTGAGGTTTATGTCCTTCTCCCTGAGGCTGTTCCCCACGGCGCCGGGGTCGTGGCCGCCATGGCCGGCGTCCACCACGACGAGGAAGCGGCGGCGGGATGGCTGAGTGGCTGATGGCACGGTGTTTATCACGGGCGGCGCCGTCGTCGGCGTGAGCGATGGCTGGGCCGTCGGCGCCGCGCCCTTGAAGTAAAAGTCGACCACGTACCGCGGCGGATCCTGTAGCCAGAATGACTTAACCCTCGATGCGGCGTGTGAGAACGACAGGACGGCGTTCTCGCCAGACTGGCTGGCCCTCACCTTGAGCGGGCTCCAGGGGCTGTCTTGGCTGAACGCGTTCGTCCGCGCCCCCGTGAAAATCACCTCAGCGGCGCCGGCGGATTCCTTCGTTTCCACGGCGGTCTGAGCCGAGATGTCGATGACGGCCCTGTAGCAGTCCGTCTGCTCCCCCCATCGGACCTTGCTCACGGTCACAGCCGAGCGAGATTGCGGCGGCGTCTGCGACGCTGGCCGGTCTATCCTGGGCGCTGGCTGAATCTGGGCTGGCACCGTAGCGCTGGGTTCCGACAGGGACCAGCTCAGGTCGTAGGGGCGGGATGCGCTCGCCAGGAACTGGCTCATGGCCTTGAGGGACGAGTTAGCCTCCCCCCACCAGTGGCCGTCCTCGTAAAACACGGCCGACATGAGCGGCACGACCGCGCTGTTGACGCGGGCTACGTTCGAGCCGCTCCAGAACTCTATTTTTTTCCCAGAGTACACCGCGACGAGGCCACCCGTGGCAGGGGACGGGGCGAGACCGAGCCTGGTCAGCATCTTGTCCAGGGCGGCATATCGGAAGCCATTCCGCTCCAGCATCGGGACGCTGCCTTTCCTGGCGCCGCCCTGCATGAGGTCCATCTCCTGCGCTGACGCGCTTCCGGCGAGGGCGAGGGCGCAAATGAGGGCAGCGGCGAGCAGGAACGCAACGCGAGCCGCGCTTAAGGGCGCGTACTTAAAGGGCCTAGGTTTAAACCTTCGCGGTACTGGCCATTCCTGGGCCGTGTTATGCCTTTTTTGCGTATTGATCGGCGTTTCCCTAGTTTCCAGCTACGACCACATCCCTAACGACCATCGAAGGCGCGCCCGTTGCCCCGAAAAATTCGAGATCGTCTCCTAAGGCCGCGATTTTCTTGAGGAGCTCCGTCAGGTTACCCGATATCGTGACGCCCGCGACCGGTTCGCCCATAGCGCCGTCCCTCATGCGGACGCCCTTCGCGCCAAGCGAGAAATCCCCGCTCACAGGGTTCACCGTGTGGAGGCCCATCAGCTCGATGACGAGGAAAGCGTCGCCCGCGCTCCTGTAGAGGGCATCCCTGGACAAACTCCCCGGCGATAGGACGAGGTTCGACGTGTCTACGTCCGGCAAGCTGGCCAGCCCCCTGGACGCGCTGCCTGTCGAAGCCACGCCGTCCTTCGCCGCGTATTGCAGGTTATACAGGTAGTTAGCGGCAACCCCGGAGTCGATCAAGACCGTCCTCCCGGTGGGGACGCCCTCGCCGTCGAATGCGCCGGAGCCAGCGCCGCGACGGATTCGCCCGTCGTCCGTGAGCGTCACGGCGCTTCCCGCGACCTGTGTCCCGAGTTTTCCCTTCATCAGCGAGCGTCCCTTGTGTATGAGCGACGCGCAGAAGAGATCCCCGATCTCGTCCACGAGGCACGCCGATATCTCCGGCGGCAGGATGAGCGTGTATTTACCGGTGCAAAGAGGTTTCCCGCCAAGCAGGCTCGCTGTTTTCTCGACGGCGAGAGCGGCGTGTTCCTGATGCTTTATGTCCTCCAGATGACAAACGCCCTTGCCGTAAGCGCCCATCTCAAGTGAGTCGCCGTCCTGCATGACCACAGTGACGCCGCTTGAGACGGACGTCGAGCGTTTCCAGCCAGAAAGCCCCGCAGTCGACGCGTAAAAGGACTCGCCTGTCCCGTCGCCCCACGCGGCAGCCCGGACAGATAGCACCCTCGGGTCGCGTGAGCGCGCCGCATCCGTCATCTCAAGGCAGGCTTTCATCCGCATGTCCTGGGTAATGGAGCCGGCTACCGCGCAGTCGAACAGCTCCAACGCGCTGTCGTCCGTGTCGGTCGGGCCGCCGAACAGCGTTATGTTTTCCTCCGGCTCGGAGGCCAGCATGTTGGCCCTGCTCCACTCCAGCAAGTTTTCAAGGGACGGTTTCGAGAAGTTGTTGCCATACGCCACGCCCTGTCTGCCGTCCCGGCCTATGAGGCGTACGCTCACGCCGCCCTCGACGCCGGAGGCGTTCTCCTCCGGTTCGCCGTCCAGCAGGCTCAGGGCGTGGGACTCGCTCGAAAAATAAAGCGCGTCGGCGCCCCGCACCCCTTCGAACCGCGCAGCCCTGTCAAGCAGCCATGCCGCCATCGCCTCGGCATCCGTGCGCTCCATCGCGCCGCGTCTCACAGCGAGAGCGCCTCTTTTATGACATCCGTTGCGTCGCGCATCGCCTCGGTGGGCTGGGTCACCGTGTCGCTCCTAAAATCTAAAGTATTGTCTGCCCGTTCGTTGCTCAATGGACCATCCCTCCATGACAGTAAGCGTCAGCGCAGTTCGCGCCAGATCAGATTCAAATTGCCGCTGGGGCGCCCGGTTCTGGGTTGGGCGCAACATTGCGTTACAGCGACACTCCCAGCCTGGCCCAGGGCAGGAACGTCTCTGACACCTGAACGCCGAGCGTTATGCCTGGCCTGTTGCGTCCGTGAAAGTCGGAGCCGGCAGTCGGGAAGAGCGCGTGTCCCTCCGCCATTCGAAGGAACGAGAAGGCTTGCTCCGAAGAGCAGTGTGACGACATGCACTCCAGCCCCCAGAGCCCCGCGCTTTTGAGATCCTCCAGGAAATCGCCGAGGTCATTTGCGTCAAGCCCCGTTAGGGACGGGTGGGCGAGGACGGGCAGGCCGCCCGCTTCCCGTATTATCCTGACGCAGTCGGAGGGGGAGTATGCCTCGCGAGGAACGTAAGCGGACGCCCCCTTGGCCAGGTACATGGAAAACGCGTCCCGGAAGTCCGCCGCGTAACCCTTCCTCACGAGGAGGGACGCAAAATGGGGGCGCGCTACCACGCGCCCCTTTGCCTCGCCCGCGAGTTCGTCTATGCCGACTGCGATCCCCTGCTGCGCCAGGCGTTCGCACATGAGCCTGTTTCGGTCGTTTCTGCGCGCTATGACCCACTCCAGCGCGTCCTTTAGGGCCTCCGGCTTCCTGAGCCTGTAGCCTAGGATATGCGCGGTAAAGGGAGACTTCGATGACAGCTCCACGCCAGATATCGACCTGATCGAACGCCTCTCGCACGCGCGCCTGAAAGGTTCCGCGCCGTCGATGTTGTCGTGGTCGGTCAGAGCGAGCACGGAGATTCTCTTCGCCGCCGCCCGCGCGGCTATCTCATCCGGCGTGTCGGTGCCGTCAGAGAAAGAGCTGTGCAGATGCATGTCTATCCGTATCATGGCCTCACCTGTAGAGCTGTATGGCCGACGTCCATTTAAGTAAGGGCCGATTTATCGCTGGACGCGAGCCTGCGTTCCCAGACAGCGCCATTTCGCCCGCGGAACAGGCCAAATACCCTTTAATTCTCTTCCTCCAAAAGCTCGTTGATGTCGAACAGCGCAGCGAGGTCCAGCAGCACGATAAGCCGCCCGTCATCCATCTTTGCGACGCCTGTGACGTATGCGGCACCGATCCCGTCGTTCTTCGAGGCGTCCCCCGTCTCGATGAGCGAATCCGCGACGGCCCGCACCTCCCTTACGCCGTCCACGAGGACGCCGAACTGGATGCCCTCGAACTCGGCCACGACGATGCGCGACTCCGACGTGTTGTCCGTGTACGCCCCGCCCATCTTCAAGGCGCAGTCCAGCACGGGGATCACCGTCCCCCTGAGATTTATCACGCCCCTCACGTAGTGCGGCGCGTTTGGAACCCGCGTTATCCTCGGCGGAACATGCACTATCTCCCGGACGAGGTTCACGTCGAGCGCGCAGTGCTCACCTACGAGATCAAACACAAGCAAGGTCCTTTCCGGTGCCGACGTCACTGCCTCGTTCCTCTCAGCGCTTTTGGTCGCTAATTCGGTTACTGCCCCAGACATGAACTCTACCCCCACTCTGAAACTTCACGGTCTATCGTGATGACGCACCCATTATCGCACAAACGCCGTGCCGCTTCAAAGGAAAAAAGCGGCTTTGCGGCGATATTTACGTATTTTAGCCCAGCTTGGGCCGATAAGCGGATCCGTGACGATAAACCAGCCCCCTAGCGCGTCGAAAGATGGTGCTTCTGGAGGTCGAACGTCTTGATG
>JAIRNC010000115.1 GCA_031258255.1 Synergistaceae bacterium | reverse complement strand
AAATACAGTTTTTCTTTTCTGCGCCTATAAGTCTTTTCTCCATCTCCTTTGACGCTGTAAAATTCAAACAACCTCTTTCCCCAAGGGATACGCTGTCCCCACTCCAGCCCACGGAAATTTTTAGGCTCTTTTGACAGATCTAACTTTGATAGTTCCAATGTCTCTGAAAAAGCATAGCTAGCGATAAATTCGACGAATATAGTCAACACAACTACAATTTTGGTATTAATTTTCATTTTTCATATCCCCGTATAGAAGTATTTTATTTTTAGTTTATCACAGATTTTCCATATAATTAAGCTAATACTAAGTTACAAAATGCCAGAGCCAAAGAGCACGACTTTTCCGTGCAGAGCTTTCCACGCGGCAAGGCCGATAATCTCTCCCCCCCGCCCGATAAATTCTACGACTGCAAACGAATGCACGGATGATGGCGTTCGTATTCACTCGCAGCCCAGCGACGGGGCCGAGTCCATAAGACGGCATTCACACGCAAGCGGCCCGAAATACACTGCAGGCTGCTACATCCCTGCCCCGCTCAAATAAGCGAATGCCCGTAAAAATGTAAGCATTCGGCGCTGTCGCTTCTCGTTTGCTTCCCTGCCTGAAACACAAGCCAAAGGATAAGAGAAAGTGATATGACACAGCGATGGCAAAACGAAAAGATAAATTGAAAAACAGCGCCCCTCAACTGAACCAATCCCCTGGGCTTACTTAAAAAACACGTGTTAAGAAAACAATTATCAGAATAAGTCTGAGTGCGTCCCGGTGCGCTCGAATACGATGACCCCTTCATCAACTTGATAAATCAGCAGCCAATCTCCCTTAATATGACATTCTCTCCGGCCGTTCCAGTTCCCAGCCAAGGGATGGTCTCGGTGTTTCTCGTCAAGGGGGTGTTCGTTCACCAATTCGACAATGACGCCATCAAGGAGACAGATGTCGAACCCCCGCTTCATCGCCAACTTATAATCCTTTTTGAACTGGCCTGTGTAATCGGGAGTCAGCATCAGTTTTTCAAATCGGCAAGCATACTCTCCGCGCTGTCAAAGCGCCCCTTCTCCGATGACTTCACGCGCCTGATTATTTCATCACCCTCCAGCATGGCCGCTTCCGTCACGGCGTTAGGGCGCGAAGCCCTCATGTCGAAGGGCAGGCCCCCTACGTTGAGAGACTGGTGCAGAAAGACGTTGACGGCATCGCCGAGGCTCAAGCCGTACATGGAATAAAGAGTTTCCGCCTCGCTTTTTATTTTCGGGTCTACCCGTATGGATAACGTTGCCGTTTTAGGCATGGCCGATCACCTCTCATCCAAAATATCACGAATGTCATACATTTGCAATGCAGAAACGCTGTGTGTCATTTGTCATGCTTTCAGCCCAAGACCGAATAAGACACAGGTCGAAAAGGAGAAACTGCAGAAACATCGCGAATACCAGAGAAAATATCAGCGCGAGTGGCAACGCAGAAGAAAAGAAACGAAAACGATTGGCAAGATTGAGCGTGAAAAGGTAATATAACGATGTTGATAGACAAATATAAACGGTGATATACGAATTTCGCATTGATATTTTAGAAACTGCTGTCTTGACAAGCCTGGTCTGATGCCTGATGAGTGAAACAGCTATGAAAGGGCCGCTGTTGTGTTATATTATAACCGTGGCGGCTGCATTGCCGGACGTTTGTATGAGAACGCGCTTGGGGGGACGGCAAGATGGGGGATATCAGGCTGAGTCAGACGGATTCGTCCGCGTATGCCGCTGTGAGGGCGTGCATTTGCGGCCTGCTCGTTTTTTTTGCCTTTTTCATCCGCGCCGCCCATGCCGCGCCTATCGGCGGGGGGGAGACTGACCTTTCAGGGGTCAAGGAGGGGTGGTCCTGGCCCGTCATAGTCATCCAGCCGCCAGAAGGCTGGGGCAGCCCTTCCGGGGAGTCGATAAAATACGGCCTCCGCGCCGCCGAACGCGAGATCTCGCTCTCCCGGGAGGCCATAAATGGCTTCGAGGTGACGTTCATGTTCTCGTCCGTAGCAGACCCTGCCGAGCTCGCCAGGCGCGTGGAGACGTGGCGTGGCATGAAATCCTGCGCTATCCTGAGCTTCGGCGGCGACCTGATGGACCTCGAGCTGAAACGCCTGTGCGCGGAGCGGGGGCCTTCCGTCATATTTGCCGGCGGTGAGAACATTGCTATAAAGAACCCCGCTAACGACTCGCCGTTCCCTTACCTTTTCGCGCTCGACTACACTTACTTCGCTCGGGCCAACGCACTGGCCGCTTTCGCAAAGCAGGGCGTTTCAGGCAGGTCCGTCGTGATCATGACGGACGGGCTGTCTGAAAAGCTCGCGCGGGGGGCAGGCAAAAACGCCGACATGCTGCGGAGGGACGGTGTGCAGACGCACGTCTACTTTGTGCCGGCGATGGTACAGAACAGGTTTGACGCTCAGGTGCGGGAGGCGGTGTCGTCCGGCGCCGGCGTGATAACGAGCTGGCTGGACTCCCTTTCCACCCTGTCCGTGTGGAGGACGGTCACGCTCGGCCGTAATGACGTGACGGTCTGCTTCTCCGGGGTGAAAAACAGCATACTCCTTGACGCTGACGGTCTCGTCCTGGTCGACAAGGACGACATATTGAATCACAACGACGAGGGGAAGCACGTCATGGACGTAAAGGCGAGGGATCTTTTTGGCCGCGCGCTTGCCGACCCAGTCACTGCTGCGAAGGCGTATGCACTGGGCAAATGGGCCATCGACGGGTTCGTGAACGCCCGGGTTATAAGCGCGCCATCCGTGGCGGAGGCTCTCTCTGTGGCGGACGGCATACCGCTCATGGACGAGATGCTCTCCATCGATCCAAGGACAAACAGGCCCAAGTCGCGCAAATTCTGCGTTTTGAAGGTTGGGGGGAGGGCTTTTGAGCCTGTCTCCAGCGTGGATGTCTATTCCGTGGAGGTTATCGAATGACATGTTACGTTGGCAACTATTTTTATTCAGGGAGGCGAGGTAATTGACCTTAGGCGACATTGCGAGTGTCCTGGAGACGAAGACGCTCTGCTGTGAGGAACGTCTGGCTTCGGTCGAAATAGACGGCGCGTTCGCCAGCGACCTCATGAGCGACGTCCTCGCGTTCTGCGCGCCCGGGGCTTTTCTGATCACGGGTCTCACGAACATTCAGATAGTGAGGACCGCCCAGATGCTGGACATACCGGCGGTGCTGTTCGTGCGCGGAAAATGCCCGCTGGAGGATACCATCGCCCTGGCAAGGGGCGCCGGCATACCGCTCGTGCTGTCGAGCCACAACATGTTTCACACGTGCGGGCTGCTTTATGCCATGGGGGTAAAGCCGACTCAAGCGAACTCCGCCCCGGTATAGGCAAGTGGCGGATCCCATCCATTTAGAGTACGAGGTCGCCGCTGACGACTATCAGGCTGCCGGCGCCGCTTCTAACAGCGTGAAGGAGACGCTCAAGATGCTGGGGCTCCCGACAGCTATTTCGCGGAGGGCCGCCATCATAACCTATGAGGCGGAGATGAACCTGGTCATCCACGGAGGCGGCGGGAAGATCGTTGCGAACATCGACGAGGAGTCGGTAGAGCTGATGACGATCGACGAGGGCCCGGGGATCCCGGACGTGGAAAAGGCGGTGCAGGAGGGCTTTACCACGGCCGGGGACCGGGCCCGCGAGATGGGTTTCGGGGCGGGCATGGGCCTCCCCAACATAAAGCGTAACGCCGACGTATTCGAGATTTTCACGGAGGTCGGCACTGGAACTACTCTCAGGACGGTGATAAACCTCCCGTAAAGGAGTTGAGTCTGGCATGGCGCACAGCATAAGAATTTCTTATTCGGCCTGTCACGGCTGCGTCAATTGCATAAAATCATGTCCGACGGAAGCTATCCGCGTCATAGCGGGTTCGATTACGATCATAAAGGATCTGTGCGTCGATTGCGGCGAGTGCCTGAGGGCGTGTGACAGGAAAGCCCTGGGCATCGACGACGACGACTGGGATCTCATCCGCGCCCACGGCAACGTGGCGGCCATCCCCGACCCCACGTTCTTCGCGCAGTTCGGGTCGTACTGGTATCCTGAGCTGGCGAAGGAAGCGCTGTCCCAGAACGGGATCGACCTCCTGGTGGAGGACATAGAGGACGCGTTCGACCTGAGCGCTTACGCGGCCGCCAGGACGATAGAGCGCATGTCTAAGGATCAGCTCCCGGTCATATCCACTTACTGCCCCGCGGTAGTGAGGCTGATACAGCTGGAATACCCGGAACTACTGAGCCGCCTCATAGTCGTGGAGAACCCTCTGGAGATAGCGGCCGAGATGTGGCGCAAGAGAACCAAGTCCTTCGCCCCGCTCACGCTCATCGTCCCATGCCCCGCGAAGATAACGATGGTGCGCGATCCCGTAGGACGCCAGCCCTCCCCGATACAGCACATAGTCTCAATGCGAAAGGTCGTCCACGCGCTCATGGCCTCCGGCGTCAAGGTCTCGTCGGACACGCCGCGCGGCAAGTCCGACACAAAGCGCTTCGCCGAGTGGGCCAGCAGGGGAGGGGAGTCCAGGCATATCACGAGATTCGCGAGCAAGGACTTGAGGGTCATAGCCGTTTCCGGCCTACGCAACACCATGGATCTGCTCGAACAGCTCGAGCTGGGGCGTCTGCGCGGCGTGGACTTTGTGGAGTGCAGGACTTGCGACATAGGGTGCTTCGGGGGTGTCGCCGCGCCGGAATCGCGCTTCCTGGCCCACATGAAGCACAGGGACATCGAGACGAACTGGCAGCTTTCGCCTGATAGGCAGGATCATCTCAAGTCCATGTTCGAAAACGAGAAGCTGTGGAGACTTAGCGAGCCGATCCCGTCGCGTCAGAGGCTCCCGCTTTCGAGCGACCTGCCGGAGGCCATGAACCGTCTGAAGCAGATGAAGGCCATCTTCGCAGAGCTCCCCCACATAGACTGCGGCGCATGCGGCAGGCCGTCGTGCAAGGCGATGGCCGAGGACGTGGCCCGCGAGCAGGGGGAGATAACCGACTGCATATTCAAGCTGAGGGAGGACATCTCGTCCTTGGCGAACCAGATAATTTCCCTGGCCGACCTGCAGCCGAACGCGCTCAAGCGCATACAGCCGGGGAAGAGCATAAAGGTGAACGCTCAAAGGGGGTGACGATTTGGCTTCTGTACGGATAAGCGAGCTCTGCGCGGAGATTGACGCAAAGGTACACGTCCCGGGGGATATGGACCGCGAGGTAGAGCGCGCGGCAGTGGGCGACCTCTTGAGCTTCGTGATGGGGAGCGATGCGGATGGCGCGGCCTGGATTACCGTCCAGACGCACCTGAACGTCGCTGCTGTGGCCGTCCTCAAGGATATCCCGATAATAATAATTGCCTCCGGTCGCGAGCCGGCGGCGGACCTCTTCGAGCGGTGCCGCGCGGAGGGCATAGCGCTCGTGAGCGCGGCGGCCTCTGTCTTCGATACATGCGTGAAGCTGGGGCGGCTGGGGATTTCAGGCTAGTGCTGAATCCTTATTGGGTGGACCTCCACGTGCATACGGCGCTCTCCCCCTGCGGTGAGCTGGAGATGGGCGCGCCTGAGATCGTGGAGGCGGCGAGGAAGGCTGGGATAGACATCATCGCGGTATCCGACCATAACAGCTCGGACAACTTCCCGGCCATTTCTGAGCGCGCCATGGGCTGTCCGGTCGTCCTGCCCGGGATAGAGGTGCAGACCGCCGAGGATATCCACGTCCTGGCTGTTTTCCCGGATTACGCTCTCGCGCGGGCATTTCAGGAGTGGCTCCGCAGACGCTGGGCTAAAATGCCCCCCACTGCCAACGATCCGGACATTTTTGGCGATCAGGCGGTGATAGACAAGGACAACGGCATCCTCCGCATGGAGGGCGTGCTGCTCGTCCAGGGCGTAGGTTACGACGTGGACACGGTGGTGCGGGAGACGAGAGCGTCGGGCGGGCTTGCTATACTGGCACACGTGGACAGGCCGTCGTTCTCCTATCCCGCCGTGCTGGGGCCGTTTCCCGACGATTACCCGGCAGACGCGTTCGAGCTGTCGTGGCGTCTGGATTCCGCCAAGGCCGACGCGTGGAAGGGGCGTTACGCCCGGAGGGCGTTCATAAGGTCGTCCGACGCCCACATGCTGGACGACCTAGGCAGGGCGCATTGCACCAAGATGTACCTGGAAGCGCCGACGTTCGCGGAGATACGGCTCGCGCTCCGCGGCGAAGGCGGCCGGCGCGTCTCATGGCCCTGGGGCTGAGACGGCGTTTGGCTCGGGGCTGACGGATATGGCAAAAAAAAGCGCCGCGAGATATCTCTGTTCGGAGTGCGGCTACATGAGCCTTACGCTGGTCGGCAGGTGTCCGGGCTGCGGCGAATGGGGCACGATGTCAGAGGAAGCTCCCGCGCCGTCGGGCGGGTCCGCCGTGTCGCGCGTCACCGCCAAACCCATAGCGAGCCTCGACGTGAAGCCAGAGGAGCGCGTGCCGTCTGGCATAGCGGAGCTGGACAGGGTGCTGGGCGGCGGATGGGTCAAGGGCGGCGTCGTCCTGCTGGGAGGGGAGCCAGGGGTGGGGAAGTCCACGCTGCTGCTCCAAGCCTGCGCCTTTATCGCTAAGGGTGGGCATCGCGTCCTTTACATCTCCGGCGAGGAGTCGGCCGGGCAGCTCGCGATGCGGGCCAGGCGTCTGGGCATTTCCGAGAAAAACGTGGATCTGCTCTGCGACGCGGATCTGCTGTCGATGCTCGAAGCCGCCGCGGGCTACGAGTTTCTCGTGGTGGATTCCGTGCAAGCGTTCAGGATAGAGGGCGAGAGCGGGTGGTCAGGCTCTCCGAGCCAGGTTCGCAACGTGGCCTCCCGCGCCGCCATGACCGCTAAATCTCTGTCGATACCGATGGTTATGGTGGGGCATATAACGAAGCAGGGCACCATCGCCGGGCCTAAGATCTTAGAACACATGGTGGACGTAGTGCTGCTCTTCTCCGGGGAGAGGAACTCGTCGCACAGGCTCCTCCGCGCAGAAAAGAACCGGTACGGCGCCACGGACGAGCTGGGGATATTCGAGATGACCGAAGGGGGCCTGGCCGCTGTCACCGACCCGAGCAGGATGTACTGGGGGATGGCTGGATCGGTTGGAACGCCTGGCGTCGCCGCCGGGGTCTCGCTGGAGGGTTCGCGCCCGCTTGTCGCCGAGATCCAGGCGCTGTCCTGCGCCACCCCGTTCCCCTATCCGAAACGGACGGCGCGGGGGATAGAGGTCAACAGGCTGCAGCTTCTACTCGCTGTCCTGGAGCGGAGATGTGGTATATTTTCAAGGAACAGCGACGTGTATGTAAACGTCGCGGGGGGGCTCTCGCTTCAGGACCCGGCCGCTGACCTCTCGATCTGCGCGGCGCTGGCCTCATCGTTTCGGGACGTGGCGCTCCCGGAGGGCGTCTGCTTCATCGGGGAGGTGGGCCTCGCTGGTGAGATCCGCCCCACGGCCAAGTCCAGCCTGCGCGTGAGGGAGGCGGCGAGGCTCGGTTTCAAGGCGGCGGTCATGAGCGCGCGGGATCCGGCGGAGAAGCCAGAGGGACAGGACGGCTTCCTGATAATCAAAGTTGGGAGTGTTTCAGCCATGCTGGAGAGGTTTTTAAAATGAGAAAACCGCAGTGCGTCGCCTCGCTCATTCTCTGTCTAGCCATTTCGGCGCTCGTCTGCGCGCCGTCGGGTGCCGCAGTGTCCGCAGACCTGGCAGCGGCGGTCTCCGATGACGCGTCCGCGCACAGCGGCGCTTCCGGCACGAAGTTCTTCATCGCCGACATCAACGGCACAGTCGGCGTCCCGCTGGAGGAACACGTACAGAGCGTGTTTAAGGCCATCGGCAGGGGGGAGGACTCTGTGCTGGTATTCAGGATGAACACGCCTGGCGGGCTGGTGGACTCGATGTCCGAAATAATGACCTTGATCGCCGAGGCAGATTTCCCGGTGGTGGTCTGGGTGACGCCATCCGGCGCGAGGGCCGCGTCAGCCGGGGCGTTCATCGCGCAGTCCGCCCACGTCGCTGTCATGGCGCCTGGGACGAACATCGGCGCAGCTCACCCGGTGACGGGGGGAGGCGACATCGAGGAGGGCGACGTTAAGAAAAAGATCACGAACGACCTTACCGCCAAGATGCGCTCCTTCGCGCAGGAGCGGGGGAGAAACGTCGAGGCGGCCGAGTCCATGGTGACCGAGAGCGCGTCGTTTACGGCCAGAGAGGCACTGGAGAAGGGCGTTATCGACTTCATCGCGGCCAGCGAGGAGGAGCTGTTCGAGCAGCTCGACGGGATGGTCGTGGATGTCAAGGGGCACCCGAGGATCATATCGGCCGAGAACAGGGACGTGACGCGCATAGAGATGACGCTCCGCCTGAGGGCGCTGGAGCTATTTTCCCGCCCTGACATAGCCTATTTGGCGCTTTTGGCTGGGATTTTTTTGATCATCCTGGAGGCGAGGGCGCCCGGAGGCTTCGTGATGGGGGCTACCGGCGGGGTGCTCCTGCTGATGGCCGCCTACGGTATGCGGGTCCTCCCGGTCAACTTCGCCGGCATTGCCCTCCTAGTGGGGGGCATACTGCTCGTTACGCTGGACATCGCCCTGGGCGGGATGGGGATAATCGCCGCGGTGGGGATCGCTGCCATGCTAGCCGGCGGGCTCATGCTCTTTGACGCGCCCGGCGCCGAGCTCCTGAACCTTTCGACGGGCTTCGTCGTAGGCGTCACGCTGGTGATCGCCGCTATATTCCTGCTCATCGCCAGGCTGGCCGTGAAGGCGCTCCGCAAAAAGCCCGCCTCCGGCCTGGACGCCCTGATCGGCGAGAGGCTTAAGATAAGCGGCAGGACGGATCGGAGCTTCATGGCCTTCGTACACGGCGAGTATTGGAGGGTGATGCCCCTGGATCCGCAGACCGAGCTCGCGGAGGGCGACGAGGTGGAGGTGGTGCTGGTGGAATCGCTAACGCTGTTCGTGAAGCTGATAAGGAAAGGCTGAACAGGGCTTGTGTCATCGCAGCGTGTATTTTTATTTATAAATAGGGGGAATTTTAATGGGCGGTATTATAAGCGGCATTTTCAACATGGGTTCGTTCATCGGCGTGATTTTTATATTGATCCTCTTCTTCTCGTCGGCTTTCAGGATCGTCCCAGAGTACCAGCGGCTGGTCGTATTCCGGCTCGGGCGGCTCTGGGGTTCGAAGGGGCCTGGCCTTATCATCGTGATCCCGTGGATAGACAGGACGCTGCGGGTCGACCTCCGCGTCGTGACGCTCGACGTGCCTGTTCAGGAGGTCATCACGAAGGACAACGTCCCGATCAAGGTGAACGCCGTCATCTACTTCCGCGTGCTGGATCCCTCCAAGTCCATGGTCGAGGTGGAGGATTATATAATGGCGACGAGCCAGCTCGCGCAGACGACGCTCCGATCCGTAATCGGGCGCGCGGAGTTGGACGACGTCCTGTCAGCGCGTGACAAGATCAACATGGAGCTGCAACAGATCATCGACGAGCGGACCGACCCGTGGGGGATAAAGGTGAGCGCCGTCGAACTGAAGGAGCTGGAGCTGCCGGAGGGCATGAAGCGCGCGATGGCGCGCCAGGCCGAGGCGGAGCGTGAGCGGAGGGCTAAGATAATAGCCGCCGAGGGCGAGCTCCAGGCCGCTGAAAAGCTGACACAGGCCTCCGAGACGATGGAGCGCTCGCCGATGACGCTCCAGCTGCGCTACCTCCAGACGCTCAGGGAGATATCCGTGGACAAGAACTCCACCACGATCTTCCCGGTGCCGATCGACCTCATCAAGCCCTTTATGCAGAGGAACGAGCAGAAGGGTTGAACGGCCTGGCCTCTCTGATTTTTGCTGATAGCGATTTGATTTTAGTGAGGCGTTACATTTAAAATCGACGTGGCATTGCTCAAGTGGGCGTTTTTTCGTGTCGATACTTAGCTTATAGGAGTGCTCGAGGAGGTGATGCCATGATGGATCTGGTAAGCAGCATAAGCGGAGCGAAGGCGGCTGAGATAGGCGCGAAAATCGGGGCTGCTGTGACCGCGAAGGTGATGAACACCACGGCGGACCTGCAGTCGGATCTGCTTAACCAACTGCTCGGGAAATCGGGCATCGGACAGCAAATTAACACTGTGGCTTGACGCACTCTCAAACCACAAAAAACCTCGGACACGGATGTCCGGGGTTTTTTGCTGTATCCGGCAATCGATTTCGCGCGAGATGCCAGGTTTTTCGAGCGAACGCAGCGAACCCGTCCCTCGGGACGTCGGACGAGCGACGTAAATCTGGTTCGTATTGCGTTTTCGTTCTTTTTTGTATATGCTACGTTCTCAATTAACGAGAGGGGATGGTCGTATGGTTTCGTTAAATGTCGCTGACAGCGGCTCGATTGCTGTTTTTTTGAAGAGGCAGGGCATAGAGCTGACCTGGCGCAGGATCGGCATAGACGCCTTGGGCGCCATGGCTCACGGCCTTTTCGCATCGTTGCTCATCGGAACGATCATGAACACGCTGGGCACCCAGCTCGGCATACCCTTCCTCAATCAGATCGGTGGGTTCGCCACGGCTGGCACCGGCGCCGCAATGGCCCTTTCCATCGGCTTCGCGCTCAAGGCGCCGTCCTTCGTGCTTTATTCTCTTGTGGCGGTGGGCCAGGCCGCTAACGCGCTGGGCGGGTCCGGTGGGCCGCTGGCAGTGTACTTCATCACGCTGATCGCCGTGTTCTCAGGGAAGCTGGTCTCGAAAGTCACGCCGGTGGACCTGATCATCTCCCCCTTCGTAACCATCGCTGTCGGCATCTCAGCCGCTTATCTGCTGGCCCCCCCCATCGGCAGGGTCGCTTCGTCCTTCGGCATCGCCATCATGTGGGCCACGGAGATGCAGCCGTTCATCATGGGCATCCTGGTCTCCGGCATAGTCGGCATCATCCTAACGCTGCCCGTCAGCTCTGCCGCGATCTGCGCCGCCCTCGGCCTGGTCGGCCTGGCGGGCGGGGCAGCGGTCGCCGGGTGCTGCGCGCACATGGTGGGCTTCGCTGTCGCCTCGTGGAGGGAAAATAAAATCGGCGGGCTGCTGGCGCAGGGTCTTGGCACGTCCATGCTGCAAATCCCCAACCTGATGAGAAAGCCCGTCCTCTGGCTGCCCGCCGTCGCCGCGTCGCTCGTCAATGGCCCAGTGGCGACCGTTATTTTCAAGCTGAGGCAGAACGGCCCGCCCATTGCGTCCGGCATGGGCACGTCCGGCGTGGTGGGGCCAATCGGAGTGGTGACGGGCTGGTTTGCCCCGTCGGAAGCGGCAGCGGCGCTGGGTGAGACCGCCATGATCCCAACGTATTTCGACTGGATGGGCCTGCTCGCGACATCGGTGGTCATCCCCGCCGCCGTCGCCTGGCTAGTCTCGGAATGGATGCGCAGGCGCTGCGTCATAAAGGATCGCGATCTGTGGATCGAGTGTTAAGTTCCTTAAAGGAGAGCGGAAGCATAGGGGCGGGAATAAGATCCCGCCCCATTCTTGCAGGGGCGCCTAGAACGCGGCGACTATCCCCTTTGGCGTGAGTTCCGTGTCTATGAAATTTTTGACCTCCGGGGAGCCCAGCGCCTTTGCCAGCGCTTTGATCGCCGGCTTCTCGATATCTGCCTTGCGGACTACGAGGACGTTGGCGTAAGGGGAGTCCTTGTCCTCTATCGCGATGGCGTCCTTCGCCGGGTTTAGCCCGGCCTCTACCGCGAAGTTGGTGTTGATGACCGACGCCGACGTATCGTCCAGGGTCCTAGGCAGCTGGGCGGCCTCAAGTTCCACGATCTTTATGTTTTTTGGGTTGTCAGTGATGTCGCGGGCGGTGACCAGCTCCCCTGGCTTCACCTTGATCAGCCCGGCCTTTTCGAGGACGCGGAGCGCCCTGGCGTTGTTCGTCGGGTCGTTAGGCACGGCGACGGTCGCCCCGTCCGGTATGTCCCCGACGGCCTTCACCTTCTTCGAATATATGCCAAGCGGCTCGATGTGTACCTTTGCGACCCAAGCGATGTCGTACTTCTGGTTCTTCACCTGGTCGTCGAGATACGGGATGTGCTGAAAGAAATTCGCCGTGAGGCTGCCGTCGTTGAGCGCGATGTTCGGCGTGACGTAATCGTTGAACTCCTTGATCTCCACGGCGTAGCCCTCTTTTTCGAGAAGAGGAACGGCTACCTTCACGATCTCACCGTGCGGGAACGGGGTTACCCCGATCACGATCTTCTTGTCGTCCGCGGCCTGTGAGCCAGACGGGATAAAAACGAGCAATGTCAGCGCTATGAAAAGAATCCTCCGAATCAACTGCATTATCACACACTCCCTTTTTTTATTAATGTTCGAAGCCGTACCCTGCTGATTTTAAAACCGCTGCCCTCCTTTCGTAAAAGCCCGTGCAAAAAAAATGGGATCCCGTTCGTACCTGGGATCCCCGTCAATCAGGCTTCGCTACGCGACCTCACGCGGCGGGCGCCCGAGACGGGAACCAGGACGCGCGACACATCGCTAACGCAAAGCGAGTCTCGAAAAAGACCACATTCACAGATTGCCTCATGTCCGCTCGCCTCCTGCCGTAAAAGTAAAATACCCTTTATCCTAAGTGGATTTTAAATTCATAATCTGCCCCTGTCAAGCGGCATATCGTAATTGTCGAGGGCTGCGGCATTTACTTTCGCGACTCAGCTTTTTTGACATTGAGCCACGGATCATGTATTATGCTCTATTGATAACGAGGAAAAATTGAATGCGTCTGTCACGCCTTTACGAGGGGCGAGAGGGAGGTTTTGCGCATGTATAAAATCACCACGCTGTTGGGCAGCCCCAGGCGGAACGGTAACAGTGAGCAGTTGGCCGCCGCTTTCGCAAAGGGGGCGACCGATTCAGGGCACGCCGTGCGGATCATACGCGTCCACACGCTCAGGATCGGTGGCTGCATCGACTGCCGGAGATGCTGGATGAACGGCACGCACTGTTTTCTGCACGACGACATGGCTGAAATCTACAGCGCGCTTGACACGTCCGATGTCTTCGTGTTTGCCGTCCCGCTTTATTTCTACTCCTGGCCGGCGCAGATCAAACCCGTATGGGACAGGCTCCTGCCTTATTTCTCGCCAGACGCGAAAGCCGACATCAGGGGCAAGCGCGCCGTGCTCTTGGCCGTGGCCGGCGATGAATCCCCCTCGTGCTTCGACGGGCTGCGCAAATCCTTTGATCTGGCGTGTGGGTTCTGCAAGCTGGATATCGCGGGAGAGATCTACGCAAACGGCGTTTACGCCGTAGGGGACATTTCCTCTGGCGACTGGCTCTCCAAGGCAGAGGCTCTGGGAAGAAGCCTGTAGTTCTGTTGAATGTGGAGGTGTTCGCGTGAAGGTCATAGCTGTGAACGGAAGCCCGAGGAAGGACGGCAACACTGCTTTTGCGCTGCGGCTGGCGGCAGAGGTCCTGTCGAGGGAGGGGATTGAAACCGAGTTTGTCCATGTCGGCGGCCTGCAGATCCATGGGTGCGTCGGATGCGGGTATTGCATGACGTCAGAGCGCAACCTCTGCGTCTTTAAGGACGACATCGTGGCTGAGGCGGTGCCGAAGATGAGGGAAGCCGACGGCATAATACTGGGCGCGCCTACGTACTACGCGGGGATCCCTGGGACAATGAAGTGCTTTTTAGACAGGGTGTTCTACAGCAGCTCGGCTTACTTTAAGTTCAAGGTCGGGACGGCAGTCACCGCTGTTAGGAGGGCTGGCGGCGTGGACGTCGTGCACCAGCTCATGAATTACTTCAACCTTTCTGAGACCGTCACCCCGCCAAGCCAGTACTGGACGGTCATCTACGGCATGGAAAAAGGCGATGCCATCCAGGATGCCGAGGGGGCGCAGACCGTTCTCAAAAATGCCCGCGCGATGGCCTGGCTCATAAAGATAATAAACGCCAGCAAGGCGACGATACCGCCCCCGGAGGACGAGCCGCACGTGTACACTCATTTCATTCGATAGGTTATAATCTCTTTTAGCGGCGTCTTGGCCGCTAAAAGACAGAAGGTGCTTTGTATGTTGTTTTGCGAGGATTCAGAATTGCTGGAGAGGGAATGTCTCGGCCCATGCCTTTACCGCTTTTCGGTGCGATCAAATAATATATGCGATAACGCCAAACCCGGTCAGTTTTTGCAAATACAGGTCGATGGCGGATTGGGGGCCTTTTTGAGGCGCCCCTTTAGCATTTTTGACATTGACAGGTCAAATGGGATCGTGGATTTTATTTTCCAGGCAAAGGGGCAGGGGACGAGGCTGCTCTCAAAAAAGCATGTCGGAGAGCATATCAATATCATCGGCCCGCTCGGCGATGGCGTATTTTCCTGGGACGGTTGCGGCAACGTGATGATTATAGGCGGAGGGATCGGCATATTCCCTCTTTACTTATTGGCAAAGCGGTTACCCAAGAAACATAACGCATTCGTGCGTCTGGGTTTCCGTTCCAAGGATAACGTGGTTCTTGAGGATGAGTTCAGAGAACAGTGCCACGCGTTGAATATATTCACGGACGACGGCACATACGGGCTCAGAGGCAGTGTCTGCCGAAATCTCGACAGCGACCTCGGTTCAGACGATATTGACGCGATCTTCGCGTGCGGCCCCTTGCCGATGCTGCGCAGCGTCAAAGAAATTGCCGCCAGGCGCGAGATCCCCTGTCAAGTTTCCCTTGAGGAGAGAATGGGGTGTGCGATCGGGGCTTGCATGGGGTGCGCCGTAAAGTTCAGCGACACGGGAAAGCCCCCCGCCTATGCCCGCGTCTGTAAGGACGGGCCGGTCTTTAACGCTGCGGATGTGGAATTCTAGCCTTTGCCTGGAGGGTCAGATTATGGACATGAGCGTTGATTTCGCTGGGATAAAAATGAAAAACCCGGTCATGGTTTCCTCTGGGACTTTTGGATATGGCAAGGAATTTTCGGAATTATTTGATTTAAATATATTAGGCGGGATCATCACCAAGGGGACTTCCTTAAAACCTAAGGCAGGGAATGCGCCACCCAGGATATGCGAAACGCCTGGCGGGTTGCTGAACGCCATCGGGCTTCAAAATCCGGGCGTGGAGTATGTCGTGGAGCATTATCTGCCCTGGCTCCGGAAATTTGACGCGGCAGTCATCGTAAACGCCTGTGGCGGCACGGTCGAAGATTGCGTCGACGTCTGCAAAATTTTGGACTCTGCGGACATAGACGGGGTCGAGCTTAACCTGTCGTGCCCAAACGTGAAGGCCGGCGGCGGCGCCCTAGGCGGTGACTACGAGACCGTGAAAGAGGTCACGGGCAGGGTGCGCCGCGTCCTGAGCAAACCGCTGATCGTGAAACTGACCCCCAACGTCTCGGATATCGCGAGCCTTGCCAAGGGCGCGGAGGACGCCGGAGCGGACGCGGTTTCGCTCGTAAACACGTTCCTGTCGATGTGCATAGACATAAACACCAGGCGCCCCATACTGGGGAACAACACGGGAGGGCTGTCGGGGCCCGCGATCAGGCCCATAGCGGTCAGGATGGTGTATGAAGCCGCTCAGGCTGTCCGCATCCCTGTATTGGGGATGGGTGGCATAGTCAACGGGAACGACGCGATAGAGTTTATTTTGGCAGGCGCAACGGCAATTTCTATAGGGACCGGTAATTTTTATGATCCCGTTTGCAGCGTGAATACCGTAAATGACATCGAGTCATATATGGAAAAACATGGCGTGTCCAGAATCAAGGATTTAGTCGGCGCCGTAATTTTAAACAATTAATTCCTTATTGACATCGCCGGAAAATGTTGCTAACATCTGCCTGTTTTTAGCTTTCTCGTCGTATGCGGGGGATGCTAGTTTTGCGTCCTGGGGTGATGAGGTGACAGCGATGCGCGGCAGTGTCAAAGTTTCAAGGTCTAAGCTCTTCTTGTTCGTGGCGGTGTTTGCCCTTGCCGTTCTGGCGCTGCGGGTTCCCCTTTTCTATGGCGTCTCCTCTGTTTTCTCAGGGGACGCTCTCAGCCTTTCGGAGGCATCTGCCGCGCCACGCGGCGCAAACGAGGCGCAGAGGGGCATGGATGTGTTTTGGGACGGGACGACGTATCGTCTCCATGTCGATATCTACGCTGACTCGTACGATGCGCACGACTATCAGAAAGCCGCATGGCGCCACCAGCCGGAAACCGGCAGGAGGACAGCGCGCGACGCTGCTGGCATGTCGCCGCGCTCCTTGCGCAGCATGGTGAAAGCGTACGAGTCCGAGTACATCAGATCAGCCGCCGCAAGCGGTTTCTGCGCGGTCGGCAGCTCTGCCGACATGAAAAACTGGCTTAAGGCCATCGAGCGGCTTCTCCCGTCGTAATTACACCTCACGTTCGCAAAAACCACAGCTGAAGTGACAAATTAAGAGCGAGTCAAACGGGCAAAGGGCCCGTCGTCGTGTGCGGCTGGCCTCCGCTAATAGCGGTTCCGTATTTTATTGCATGATTGGAGTTCGTTGATTATGATGAAGATGACATTCCCATGGTTTGGCGACAATGACCCTGTGACAATAGACAACCTGAGTTATATGCGCGGGGTCGCCGGCGTATCGCTCGCCGGCAGCGATCTTTCAGGGGGGACGATCTCAGTCGAGCGCATCGCGGCAGAGAGGGAGAGGGTCGAGTCCGGCGGGTATGTCTGCCGTGTCCTGGAGGACCTGCCGGTGCATCGCGACATAAAGTTGCGCGGCGGCGACTTCGAGCGCCACATCGACGAATACAGGGAGAACATAGCCCGCCTCTCGGCGGCTGGCATCGGCGTCATCGGCTACGGCTTCGCGCCGGAAGCGGACGACAGCTTCAAGGCCCTGGGCAGGGATGGGCTCTGGGCGAACCTGGCGTCCTTCGTGCGGGAGATAGTCCCGGTCGCCCACAAAAGAGGCGTCAACATGGCGTTCCGCTTCGGCGAGCTTTGCGCGCCTGGCTCAGGGACGGATCGCCTCATAGCGGATGAGGGGGACATAGACAAGTTTCTCTCGCTGCACGGCGCGCCGTGCCACGGCATCGCCATGTCGAGCGCGGGCCTCGAATCGTCCGGCTTCGACGCTTACCTGGGCATGATAAACAAGTACGTCTCCACAGGGCGCATCCATTACGCGCTGCTCAGGGACGTGAGGGCAAAGGAGGACGGCGCCTTCGAGGAGACGGAGCACTGCTCCCCCCACGAATCGCGTGACATGGTGAGGGTGCTGACCGCCTATCAGGAAGCGGGGTACGGCGGTTTTGCCCGCTTTGACCACAGCAGGATGAGCCGTCCCTGCGAGCGGGGCTTCGACATGTACGACAGGGCAGTGGGTACCATGTACGTGACCGGGATCCTGCTCACGCTCTCCTCCCGCGTACGAGCGACGCCGAAGGAGAAGATAGCGTAGCCGCGCCTATAGCGGCGGCAGCGGTATCCGTTTGGCCGAGAAGAAGATGATCCAGATGGAGCCGCTGTATCCTATGATGAGAGCGAGACAGACGGCCGCGGAGAGCATGTCCTTCGCGCGCCTTATCTCCTCGCGGTACGCGCTGCCGACCACGTGGTCTATAAAGATCTCCATGGCGGAGTTGACGAGCTCCAGCGTGATCGGCAAGAGACAGGCGAGAAAGACCAGCACGACCTGGGCGCCGTCGCACTCGAGCACGACGGAGGCGGTGACGGTCAGCACGAGCGCCACTGTCTCCTGCATTATGGCCTTCTCCTTAATGAACGCGACCCTGAAGCCGTTGAGGGAGTTGAGGGTCTTGCGAAAAAGGCTGCTGTTCTTCCAGTCCTTCGTTGTCAATCCCTTCACATCCTCACATTAGGGAAGAACAAGAGCGAGGCATTGTGCTGGCCTCGCCCGGTCTCGCCGCTCTATCGAATCCGCCGGGCGAATTGTACCCGGCGCGCCTACTTCTCCTCCTCAGAGGCTATCTTCAGGACCTGTCTGCCGCGATAGTAGCCGCAGCTTCCGCAGGCGCGGTACGTCTGTATGGTCTCGCCGCAGTGCGGACAGATCATGAGCGCCGGCGCGGTAAGCGCGCCGATGAACTTCGCCTTGCGGTTGTGCGTGCGGGCGTGAGAAATTCTTCTCTTTGGTGTCGCCATCGTATTCCCTCCCCTGTTCCTAGGACATCAAAAAACCGTAGTATTATACATCAAGACCTCTAAGGACAGCAAGGCGTGGATCCAAATCATCGTAACGGCAGCCGCAATCGCCCTCGTTTCTGTCCTTGCCGCATATCGGGCAGAGCCCCTCGCAATCCGGCGAGCAGAGCGCGCCCTCCGGCAGGCTGAGGAGGAGCGCCTCCCAGACGCACTGGGTCACGTCCAGCTCCGCCTGGAAGCTGTCAACCTGTATTACGTCTACGTCACCGTCCTCCTCCGGCGCGCCACAGCCGTCGGGGGCTGCCGAATCTCTCGTCGGGCGCAGCGAGAAAAGGTATTTTAGCTCCCCTGATGCCTCCACGCCGGTTTCGCGGAGACAGCGCGAGCAGGGGAGGGTAAACGCGGCCCGCACGGAGACCACGGCCAGCACCCTCTCGTTCACGAACTCAAAGCAGACGTCCGCCTTGACCGGGCCGCTGGGTGCGTACTGCTGCCCCCAGTGTTCTATGGGCGCGCCTAACGCTAACTCGAACGCCTCGTGGTACGGTTCCCCGGTTTTCGGTATCCTTGACGACAGAACCTTGCAGGCCCAGTTGCCGGGAGGTGCTTTTATGCTGTCCAAGTATCCTTGCCCCTTATTTTGCCAGCCTCTGGGTGTCCCTCGCTATGAGGAGCTCCTCGTTCGTGGGGACCACGAGAACTTTTACCTTAGAGTCGTCTGCGCTAATTACGGCCTCTTTGCCGCGGAGGCCGTTGTTTTTGGCGTCGTCGATCTTGGCGCCCATGAACTCCAGCCCTGATACTACAGCCTTGCGGGTCAGGTCGCTGTTCTCGCCGATACCGGCTGTGAACACGATGGCGTCCACCCCGCCCATGACGGCCGCGAATGACGCGATGTACTTCTTCACGGATCTGTACAGCATTTCGCAGGCGAGCTTGGCGCGCCTGTCGCCTTTGTCTGCGGCCTTCTCCACGTCACGGAGGTCGCTGGAGACGCCTGAGACGCCCAAAAGCCCGCTCTTCTTGTGAATTATGTCACTCAGCTCGGACGCGCCCACGCCCTGCTCCATGATGTGGAGCAGCACGGACGCGTCGACATCGCCGCATCTGGTGCCCATGAGGACGCCACAGCTCGTGCCCATGCCCATGCTGGCGTCAACGCTCTTGCCGCAGTCCACCGCAGCCAGCGAGCTGCCGTTGCCCAGGTGGCAGGTGACGATCTTGAGGGAGTCGAGCGGCCTTCCCAGGATCTCGGCCGCCCTGGCCGACACGAAGTCGTGGCTCGTGCCGTGGAAGGAGTAGCGGCGCACCCTGTCCCTCTCGTAGTACTCGAAGGGTATGCCGTATATATAGGCCGCCTGTGGCATGGTCTGATGAAAGGCCGTGTCGAAAGCCGCGACGTTGTGGACGCCGGGCAAGAGCTTTCTCATGGCCGTGATCCCCATCAGGTTCGCAGGGTTGTGGAGCGGCGCCAATGGCACGCACTCCTCGATGCCCTTGATCACGTCGTCCGATATGAGCACGGATTTGGCGTGCTTCTCACCGCCGTGCACGACGCGGTGGCCGACCGCCGATATCTCGCTAAGGCTTGCGATCACGCCGGTGCCTGGCCCGGTCAGCAGATCCAGCACGATCTTAATGGCCTGGGCGTGATCCTGGATGTCATGCTCGCGGACTGTCGAATCCTCGCCTTTCGTGTGCTTCACGATGGACCCGCCGATGCCTATCCTCTCGACCAGCCCCTTGGCCATGACGACCTCGCCTGTCATGTCGAACAGCTGGTATTTGAGAGAGGAACTGCCACAGTTTAAAACGAGAATCTTCATCTTATGCACGCAACCTCCTTGACCGATTGGCTCCCCGGACGTAATGTAACGAAGGGGGGGCGGGAACGCTTGAACGCAGTCGGAATTATAGCAGAATATAACCCCCTTCACAGGGGGCATGAATATCATATCAGGAAATCGCGCGGCTGTGTTGAGTCATCTGCCGTAATATCGATAATTTCAGCGAATTTTGTCCAGCGAGGGATGCCGGCCTTGACCGACAAGGGCCTGCGGGCCGCGATGGCCCTCTCCTGCGGCGTCGATCTCGTGCTGGAACTCCCGGTCGTGTATTCGTCTCACAACGCGGGAGTCTTCGCCGGCGCCGCCGTCGATATCCTGGCCGCGACGGGTCTCGTGTCCGGCATCTCCTTCGGCATGGAGACGCCAGACCTGCGGGCGCTCTGCGCCCTGGCCGACCTGTTGAACGATGAGCCTCCGTCCTTTAAGGCCTCGCTCAAAAATTTCCTGCGCGAGGGGTATTCGTTCGTGCAGTCCCGGAGCATGGCGCTGGACATGGCCGTTCCAGGGGCGCTGGATTTGCTCAAAAGCCCGAACAACAACCTGGCTCTCGCTTACGTGAAGCGCATCCGCGAAAAAAACTACGACATCGTGCCAGTAGCGATTAAGCGTGCCGGCAGGGGCTTCCACGACGAAAGGCTGCCCGACGCGCCGGGAGATCGCAGCGCCGCCGTGGCGAGCGCAGCCGCGATAAGGGCGCTCATGCGCGCCGGCGAGTGGGAGCTAGCGTATTCCATGACGCCCGGCCCGTGCGCGGCGCTGCTCCAGGAGGCCAAAAGCGGCGGACGTCTCGTAAGCGACAGCGGGCGGCTGTGGCGGGCGGTGAAGCAGTCCCTGCTGCGCGCTGGGCCGGAGGGGATCCGGGCGATATCCGAGATGGGCGAGGGGCTGGAGAACAGGATGGCAGCCGCCGCCTGGAGGTCGGAGTCCTTCGAGTCGTTCGTGGACGCTTGCGTCACGCGCAGGTACACGAAGGGGCGGATCCAGCGCCACTGCATGCACCTCCTGATAGGCCTCGGACACGATGAGAGCCGCGCCTTTCAGAGGGGCGGCCCGGCGTACATAAGGGTCCTTGGGGCTGGCGAAACCGGCAGACGGCTGCTGGCTCTAATGCGCGACAGGGCGTCGCTGCCCGTGATATCTAAGGCGTCCGTCCCAAAGGGCAGCCAAGGCGCCCCAGACTACGCGTCCCGGATGATGGAGATCGAACACAGGGCGACGGAGCTGTGGGAGACGCTCACCGACTGCCCCAATACACGGAGCGAGGCCAGGCGCGTGCCTGTGATGTTCCGGGCGTGACCGCACACTGGCCGCGCTCTCCGCAAAGGGCCGCCGTTAATCGACGAAATCAAAGTGTTTCAGCCTTGTGCCGCACTCGTCGCGGCCAAGGAGCTGCGCGACCTCGAAGACGCCAGGGCTGACCTTGCGGCCCGTGAGCGCCCAGCGGAGAGGGAGCGCCACCTCCTTGAGGGACGCGCCGTTCGCCTCGCACCAGTTCCGCGCGAAGGCTTCCATAGAGCCGGACTCCCATTCTGGCATGGACATGAACGCCGCGAAGAATTTTTTAAGCGTCCCCCTCTGCTCCGGCGTGATGTCGCTCGCGTCGTAGCGCTCCTTGACGGGCGAGAAGTCAACGAAATAGTCGCTGAACTCCGCGAGTTCCTTGGTCGTCCTGCCCCGCGCGCCCATCAGCGTCAGGGCGTCCATGAGGTACTGATCGGCGTGCCTTTCGGGTTTCAGCCCAAGCTCCCTCCAGAACGGCTCGACGATCCTCTTTTTCAGGACGGGATCCATCGTCTTGAGGTGCTCCTGGTTCACGTAATTGAGTTTGTCCATGTCGAAGACCGCCGGTTTTTTTATCACCTTCGACAGCTCGAAGGACCTCACGGCCTCGTCCCTGTCGAATATCTCGATGCCGCCGCCCGGCGACCACCCGAGGAGGGCCAGGAAGTTGAACACCGAGTCCGGCAGATAGCCCATGTCGTTGTACTCGAACACGCTCGTGGCGCCGTGGCGCTTTGAGAGTTTTTTCTTGTCCTTGCCCAGTATCATCGGCAGATGGGCGAAGCGCGGCATCTCCCACCCCAGGGCGCGATAGAGGAGCATCTGCTTCGGCGTGTTCGAGATGTGATCCTCCCCCCGTATCACCCAGCTTATATCCATGGCGTGATCATCCACCACGACGGCGTAGTTGTACGTCGGCATACCATCCCTCTTGATGATCACGATGTCCTTCACCGACCCGTCCTGGTTGACGGAGGCCTTCTCGCTCTGTATCTTTATGTCGCCGTATATCTCGTCCTCGATGACGAGGCTCACGCCAACGGGCGTCCGGAAGATCACCGCGCCGTCCTCCCTGTAAGCCTTGCCCTCGTCCAGAAGCTGCTCGGCGTATTTACGGTACAGATCCATCCTCTCAGATTGGCGATACGGCCCGAAAGCGCCGCCCACGTCCGGCCCCTCGTCCCAGTCCAGGCCGAGCCATTTCAGGCCGTCCATGATGGTGTCCTCGTACTCCGCCGTGGATCTCTCAGCGTCCGTGTCCTCGACGCGCAGTATAAACGCGCCGCCGCGCCGCCGCGCCCAGAGCCAGTTGAAGAGAGCCGTGTGCGCGCCCCCTATGTGAAGCGCCCCCGTGGGGCTTGGGGCAAAGCGGACCCTTACGTTCTTTTCAGTCATCCTATTTAAACCTGCCTTCGGGTCATCCCGTGAATTGGTATAATGTGCCGCTCTCCATTATAATAGAGCAGGATGGATTATACATCAACGGAGGTCAGGCTGTGGAGAACGTGGCAAAAAAAGAGAGACTGCTGCTCGTGGACGGACACGGGCTCGCCTTCAGGGGGTTTTACGCGATACCGGAGATGAACGCCCCGGACGGGACGCCCACCAACGCCGTCATGGGGTTCATGAATATGCTGATGAAGGCGATGGATCAGTGGAAGCCCGACAGGACGGCGCTTTTCTTCGACCCGCACGGCCCTACGGCGCGAGACGCGATGTACGCCGCCTACAAGGACGGGCGCGCTCCGGCGCCGGAGTCCTTCAAGCCGCAGGTGCCGCTCATTATGGAGCTGGCCCGCGCCTTGGGCTTCCCTGTCTTTGTCGAGGAGGGGACGGAGGCGGACGATATGATAGCCGCGACCGCCGTATCGGCCGCGGAACAAGGGCTGGACGTGATCATCCTGTCGGCGGACAAGGACCTGCTGCAAATCCTCCGAGGCGGCGTCACCGTGGCCAGGCCGTCGAAGGGCATAACGGAATTCAAGCTGTACGACGAAAAAGGTTTTACCGCGGAATACGGCTTCGCGCCCCCGTCCATGGCTGACTACCTTGCGCTGGTCGGCGACTCCGTAGACAACATCCCAGGAGTCCCGGGCATAGGTGACAAGACGGCGCGTTCGCTGCTTGCGGCTTACGGCGCGCTGGGCGCCATATACGAGGCGCTGGGCACCCTTACGGAGAGCCAGAGGAAGAAGCTGGAGAGCGGCAGGGAGCTGGCCTACATGAGTTATGCCTTAGTCGTGCCGCAGAGCGTTGACCCCGTCCCCTTAGACCAGCTGCGCAGGAAGGAGATGGACGCGGAGGCGTCGCTCGGCCTGTGCTCACGCCTCGGGCTCAAGCGGCTCATATCCCGCCTCGGGCTGGACGCGACGCGGGCTGGCGGCGGCATGGCAGCCGACGAATCGGCATCCGGTGACGAATCTGCCACGCCCTGCCCTACAGGCCTTGCGCAGCGCGATTCTGAGGCGGGCGTGGTTTTTAAGGGAAACGCCCTGGTCTTGGCCAGCAGCCCTGACGTCGTCATGACGCCATCAGGCGAGTCCGTCCCACTGTCAGAGGAGACGGTGCCATATCTTGTAAGCTGGCTGTCCGCTGAACCGGCCGAAAAGAAGCTGATACTGGCCGGGTACGGGGCGTGGCTTCAAAGGCTGCCGGCCCTGGCAGCGTACCCGGAGGTTATCCGGGACGTCGAAATCGCCCACTACTTCCTTCACCCGGACGCGAAATCTCACGAGCTGGAGTTCATATCGGGCGCGCCAGACACAGGGCAGGACATCCCGGCCGCCGTAAGGATACTGGAACTGTGGCGCGGCTTCACGGCGGACAGGCGGGCGCAGGCAATGGAGGGCGTCATGGAGGAGATAGACGTCCCGCTGGTCACCGTCCTGGCCAGGCTCAACGCGAACGGCATCTACGTCGACTCAGGCATGATGCGCGATCTGGACGACGAGCTCAAGGCGCACATATCGGAGACGGAGAGGGACATCTGGAATGCGGCCGGGGGGGTCATAAACCTGAACTCGCCAAAGCAGGTGGGCGAGCTGCTGTTCGACAAGCTCAGGCTGCCCGTCATAAAGAAGACGAAGACAGGCTACTCCACGGACGTGAGCGTGCTGGAGGAGCTTTCGCGCCTCCCGGCGCCGCTTTGCGATATCCCGCGCAAGATGCTGGATTTTCGCGAGTGTTCGAAGATATCCTCCGGGTTCGTGTTGCCGTTTTTAAAGCACGCCTCATCGTCAGCCGACGGAAGGATACACTCGACATTCCTCCACACCGCGACAGGGACGGCTAGGCTGGCGAGCAGGGATCCCAACGTCCAGAACCTCCCGGTGTTCGGTGAGTGGGCGGTCAAGTTCAGGCAGGCGATCAGGCCGGGCGAGCACGACGGCGCGCCCCGGGTCTTCGTCGCCGCGGACTACTCGCAGATAGAGCTGCGCGTCCTGGCGCATCTGTCCGGCGAGGAGCGTCTGCTCGACGCCTTCAGGGATGGCAGGGACATACATCGCGAGACTGCCTCGTGGGTTTTCGGCGTCCCTGCGGAGGAGATCACGCCGGAGCAGCGGCGGTTCGCCAAGACCGTGAATTTCGGCCTCATCTACGGGATGGGCGCCCACGGGCTCGCGGAGAGGATGGGGATATCGAGGCTTCACGCATCAGGGCTGATCGACAGGTATTTTTCCGCGCTCCCGCGCGTCAAAAACTATCTCGAAGAGAGCGCGAACGAAGCCAGGGCCAGGGGATACACCGTTTCCGCGCTGGGCCGCATAAGGCCCCTTGCCGAGGTCACGACTACGGAGGGGCGCGGGGGCAACTCCATAAACAGGGTGGCGGTGAACACCCCTATACAGAGCACTGCGGCGGACATCGCCAAGATAGCGCTCATCCGCTTTCAGGCGGCCATAGAGCGAGACTGCCCCGACACGCTGATCGTCCTGCAGGTGCACGACTCCCTCATATGTGAGACGCCTCCTGAGAGGGCCGCCGCGATAGAGTCGTTGCTCGTGGAGACGATGGAAGGGGTAAAGTGCATCAGCGTCCCCCTCAAAGCCGAACCAAAGCGCGGACACTCCCTCGCAGATGTTTAAAAGCCCCATTTATTGTCAGTGAGCCGATGGGTAAAATTTACGTGGCTATCGAGCATGAATAGCCTTAAAAAAACTCTGGAGGGCAGCATATGAAAAACAGGATATTCGTGGACTACGGGGCCGTCGCTGAGAACGCGAGGAAGATCGTGTCTCGTAGCGGCAAGGGGTTATTCGCCGTCGTGAAAAACAACGCGTATAACCTGGGGCTCGCGGATGTCACGCGGACGCTGCTCGGTTGCGGCGTGAGTCACTTCGCCGTCACCCTGTCGGAGGACGCGGTATTTATAAAGGAGCGCTTCCCCGAGGCATACGTCCTCCAGCTCAACCCAGCCAGGGGGGAGGAGGCGCGCGCCGCGCGGGAGATGGGCATAGCCCTTTCGCTGGGCAGCGGCGAGTGGTTCCGGGAGTACGCTGACGCGCTTGGCGGGGTTGACCTCCACATGAAGATAAATACCGGCATGAACCGTTTCGGTTTTTCCGACATCCGCGAGGCGTCCGCTGTCGTCCGCGCCTGCAGTGCCAGGGGGCTTTCGCTCACAGGCCTTTACACCCACTTCGCTCTGGCGGAGGAGGCCGATCTCTCGGAGCACAGCGCACATGTCGACCTCTTTGCCGCCTGTTACGAAGCGCTTTCGCCGCTCCGCTCGTTCAGGTACGTGCACAGCGAGAACTCGGCGGCGGTTTTGCTGCGCGACCGGCGGCTCTCCTTCTGCAATTTCGTCCGTCCTGGGATATTGCCGTTCGGGTACTCCTCCCGGGAGCCGGTGGAGTGGCTCTCGCCGTCCGTCTTCGTGTCGGCCGAGGTCATAGACGTCCGCCCCCTGCGGCGCGGTGAGCGCCTGGGCTACGGCACGGGCTTCACGGCTGGGCGCGATATGAGGGTGGCCGTCCTCCCTATGGGCTATGGCGACGGTCTGATGAGGGCGAGGGCCGTCCTGCCGGTCTACGTTAACGGCGCTTCGTGCGAGATCCTGGGCAAAATACTGATGAGCCACACGTTCATAGAGGCGCCAGACGGCGTGAGTGTCGGCGACGTCGCGGAGATATATGGCGAGCATGTCAAAATCGACGCGCTCGCCTCACGGGGGATCGCGAATAACGCCGAACAGTTGGCAGCGCTTCACATATGGAGGTACGCCCAGCCCGAGAGGCTGTGACGCCGCCGCCCGGTTTCGCGCTGTCCCGAACGGGCGGCCTCAGCCCGCGCGGATCTTTTTCAGTATCGAGCGGAGCTCGGACTCGGTGTCTGCGTCGATAGGGATGTCGCGAAAGTAGAACTCCTCGAAGATCAGGACGAAGGAGCGGGCGAGCGTTGATACGGCGATGTCGCTGGCGATGGATGACACGAACTCCTCCAGTCCGCAGCAGGGGGCCTTTTCGTACCCCTTGCGCTTCATGACCCGGAGGAAATCGCGCAAGAGAGCGCCCTCCCTGTCCCTTCTGCGCCGCATGGCGCTCCTGGCGGCAACGGCAGCGAGGAAAACAGTTGCCGTTGCCGCCAGGAGCGCGGCCAGCTTCCACAGGTACCTGAAAAATTCACCAGTCTCCTCCGGGGCGAGCCTGCCGGAATTTTCTATCGCCCGGCGGAAGCCCCCCAGCATTTCCCACTGCGACTCTCTGTCATATTCCAGGAATATCTTTGACACCCTGTAGTTCAGGGCGTCGAGGTAGAAGGAGAGTAAATTATACTTCCTATCCGTCTCTGCCTCTGCCATCTCAGAGGAGACAGACGGGGTGGGGTCGTACCTCACCCACGCGGCCGCGTCCCGGTCCCATGCCTCCACCCAGACGTGGGCGTCAGCCTGGCTTACGATGTAATAGCCGCTGCCCCTGTTGTACTCGCCTCCCTGATATCCAGCCACGAGACGGCTCGGCACGCCCGCCTGCCGCAGCATCACGCCCATCGCCGTGGCGAAATACTCGCAGTTTCCCCGGCGGGACGAGAGGATGAATTCGCCTAATGGGTTATCGGAGGCTGGCAGGTCGCTCAGGGAGTATTCGAAATTCGGCGGGGCAAGATACGCCATTATCGCCTCCGCTTTTTCCCTGTCGCCCTTCCCGTAAGTGATCGCGGCGGTGATTTCCCTGAGCTCCGGCATGAAGCCCTCTGGCAGGGCCAGGTAAATCCTCCTGTTCCCGCTGGGATCCAGGGGCTTCATGGACGGCGAAAGCGATGAAAACGCCCTATACTCCAGCCTCCCTGACATCCTGGCGTTCGCGTTCGCGAAAATCCCGTCACCAAGGTCGATCGCGTTCGCGCTGTCGATCCAGAGAGGCTTGTCCAGTGCGAAGAAAACCCTGTGAAAGCCAGGCTCCAGGAGTATCTCCTGAACGACCTGTTCGCCCTGGGCCTCGAAACGCTCCCCTTCAAAATTTCTGCGCATCGGAAACCAGGCAGTGCCGTTAAACGCGTCCAGCGTCATGCCGCGCCAGTAGAGTTCCCTTGGCGGCAAAAAGGGCGCCTCGGCCCGGAAGGCCGTCTTCTCGCTCAGTTGTATCTCCTTCACGGAACCGAGCGCCACGTGGTCGCTGAAGCCGGAGGACGCCGTCTCGACGCCTGGCCTCTGGAATTGCGTCATCACGGACCTCGTGCGCGGCGCGGCAAAGAAGAAGGCGAGGCATATTGGGAGCATCGAGGCCCAGATCAGGGCCGCGCCGCCTATGGTGCGGAGCGCCTGACGGCTGGTCATGCGCGCCCCAGGATCTTTGTCGTACCACGACATCAGCACCAGCTCCGTCCCAGAGAGGACGCTGATGAGCATGGAGTAATAGACCACGCTCTCGATGTATGAGACGATGGCCGCGCTAAGGACGGCAAGGACAGCGAGCCCCAGGATTTGCAGATAGTCCCTCCACTTCTTTTCCTCCAGCATCTTGACCGATATCAGCAGAAGCACCGCGCCTGTGAAGGTCTCTACCACGTTGTTGTACCGCATGGCCCTGAGGGCCCACAGGAGCGCGCAGACGGAGACGGCGTTGATCGCCAGCCTCGGGGGGCGGCGGAGGCCTAGGGCGTCTATGGCAAAAGCGGCCAGGGATAGCGCCAAGAACAGCGCGACGGAGGACGGCGCTACGGCGCCGACGCAGGACGCCAAGGCAACCAGCGCGCAGACGACGGTGTTGGCGTAAAGGAGGGTGCTCAGGCGGATCATGCCTTGGCGTCCCCCATCGCCTCACTCATAAAGGGCGAGCGCCGCGAGCATGGAGAGCTTGTCCTGTCTCTCTCCGGAAACGTCCAGCAGGTTCCCGCGATCCAGCAGCCCTATCGCTTCACCGGTCCTGATGGACTCCTTTATCTCCCAGCTCGCGCAGGAGAGGCCCCTCTCGACGCCGGACGCCGTGAGCCTGTCCAGGTCGATGACCTTCCCGCTGTTCAATGGCTCGTACAGGCGCGACTTGAGCCGCCCCGTCTTCGCGCTGGATTTCCAGTGTATCAGCTTCATCGGGTCGCCCTCCGCGTAGGGCCTGACCCCCGCTATGTCCGAGTCAGAGTGCCGTTTCTGCGGCCCGGGGCGGGAGAGCGCCTCATCCATCTCATCCAGGCCGACCATGCAGCTCATCCTGGCGCTGTCGTCTGCCCTGAGCGGTTCCGGGAACACGGTCAGCCTCTGGTGGCAGGGGATGAGGAGGCTGCACGTGAAGAGGTTGAAGGGGTAGGGGGACCTGAGCGTGACTGAGCCGGCGTCGTTTGCGCCCCGGCGCCGGGCAACGAGTTCTATAGTGGCGGTTTTTTTCTCCTTCGGCAAAATCACGGAGAAGAACGCGGAACCACCAAGCACGCTCACGTCAAGCAGGGATATGGCCTGAAACCTCTTTGTGTTCGTCACCTCGACCGTCGCGAAAAACGGCGTCCCGGCGTAAATTTCATCCGGCAAGAAGAGCGACACGGACGCGCCCCTTATGTTGAACTTCCCCGTCTCCCCGGAGACGGCCATGTAACCCAGCATAGACGCGGCCGCCAGGTAGTGGAAGTTGTTCCCGCCGCATATCGCCAGGACTGCCAGCACTATGGCGACGGCTATGTAGATTTTCCCGGACCGATGCACGACCATGCTCACGCGTCCGCGTCTCATCAGGGCACGGGGACCTCGTTCATGACCGACTGTATGATTTCCTGTGCGTCCTCCGAGCCGCGCCTGGCAGCGCCCTTAATCTGTATCCTGTGCGCGAGCGCCTCCGTGGCGAAGGCCTTCACGTCCTCTGGTATGACGAAGCCTCTGCCCTGCATCCACGCGGCGCATTTGGCGCAAGCCAGGAGCACCATCGCCCCACGGGTGGAGACGCCGGATGCTATGTGCGGGTGGTCTCTCGTCACCTGGGCTATCGACAGTATGTAATCGAGGATCCTGTCCGACGCTACGATGTCGCGCTCTATGGACTGCTGGGCGGACACGACGGCCTCGGGGTACAGGACGGGGGATATGCCCTCTATGGCGAACCGCTGGCTGCCGGATCTGAGGATGTCCAACTCAGAGGCCCTGTCTGGATAACCGATAGAGACCCTCATCATGAACCTGTCCATCTGTGACTCCGGCAGTGGCGTCGTGCCGGAGTGCTCTATCGGGTTTTGGGTGGCGATCACCATGAAGGGGCGCGCGAGGCGGTACGTGAGGCCGTCCACTGTGGCCTGCTCCTCGCCCATGGCCTCAAGGAGCGCGCTCTGCGTCTTCGCCGTCGCCCTGTTTATCTCGTCCACGAGGACGAGGTTGTTGAATATCGGCCCGGGGTGGAACTCGAAGGCGCCTTTGTCCGCCTTGAAGATGTTGAGGCCTGTCACGTCCGTCGGCAGGAGGTCGTTCGTACACTGGACCCTGCCGAACCTGAGGCCAAGCACGCGCGCCGCCGCTATTGCCATCGTGGTCTTGCCCAGGCCAGGGAGATCCTCCAGGAGCATATGTCCGCCGGAGAAGGCGCAGGCCAGGATGCGTATGAGAGCCTCGTCTTTTCCCTGCAAAAACGGTGAAAGGCGGTCTAAAATAGCCAGTACAGTCTCGTTCTTCACTTCAAAGGGATCCACTGAATCACTTCCATTCGATAAAAAAGTTCATGGAACGATACTACTACTAAACCACCAGATAGAACAGCCCCATCTGTCAGGGAGAGGGATCTTTGTTTTTTTTCCCAAATTTTGCTAGACTACGACTATGAGGAGAAGAGGAAAATGACAGAATCTTCCGCAAACGAAGTCGCGCTGCAATACCTGGGACAACGCTACGAGGACGTTGGCGCCATGAAATTTCCGCTTCGGGACGAGAGCTGCGTCAGTGAGTGGAGGGAGTGGGAAAAAAGACGCCTGCGTTTCCCCGATGCCGTCCAGAGCATATTAAAAAACGTCAAAACCCACTGCTGGATAGAGAGGACGGCCGCCGGGAGGATACCGGTCGTATTCTCCGCGGATCGGACGCTGTTTGAACGTCTCTATGGTATTTGGGAGGCAAAAACCGAAGCGTTCAGCATTCCTCCGTCGGTGAACGCTTTCACGGTGGCGGTCAAGCTTCCGGAAATGAAAGGGCACCGGGTCATTTTAATGAACAGGGCCGGCTACAGCGCGCTCTCGGGAGAGGATGTGGGCATCCAGGAGGATGTGTGGATTGGAAAATCAACCATAATACGGCTTTACCATGAGTGCTTCCGTTACTTTATATTGAGGGCGCTGGGAGGGATGAAGAATCACGTCCTCGACGAGGTAGCCGCGGACTACGCGGGGCAGATAGCGGCGTTTGGGCGTTTCAGCGCCTCCCTCCAGAGAAAATTCTTTGGGCTGACTTCGGATGGCGACGGCGTAAAAGAGGGCGGGCGCCTGTGGTCTTACGTAAAAAACCTGCCAGCGGAGTCAGTCCCGACGGTGTGCCGTCACCTGAACGCGGCGCTCGACGCGCTCGAATCGCACCCGGATGATGACGGGGCTGCGGCAATATGCGAGAACCCCACAGATTTGGCGCTGAAGCTCGCCACTGCCGGAATCCTAGGGATCGCGGGCATGAAAAAGGGCGAGTCCTGATGATTTCGGTCGCCCTGTCTGCGCAGCAGGGCAACAGCATTTAATAAATTTCCGCGTCATGGCGTTACGTGTCCGTTGTAGCCCGGTGTCCCGCACCGGGAAATAGGCGTTTGTTGCGTAAATGCAGCCGTTGTTTCGTGATTGCCGCGCTCGCGCAGAGGCCGAGGCAGGGTGCATTTTTCGGGCGCACTGCTTCGCAACGGCAACCCGAAAAATACCCCCCGCCCCGGTCTCTGCGCGAGGGACGTGCCAAGCAAACACCAAACGCGGGTTTTTACACGCAATAAATTTCCGCGCCCGACGCGTGCAGGGACACACGAACGCGAGGGAGGGGCCTCGCGGCCCCTCCCTCGCTTGGTCGATACTTAATGTCCGATGATTACCAGTTCGTTCTCGTCTTAGCCCTTCCTGCGGAGGAGCGCCACGGCGCCCGTCGCGGCCAGGAGGCCGAAGAGGCCGAAGCCAGCGTCGCAACCGCCGCCGCCGTTACCGCCGCCGGTGCTGATCGACTGCTTGGGGCTGTTGGCCCTGACGGAAAGGGCCTCCACTGCCTGGTAGTACACAGCGAAGTCTTTGGCTGCGGCCTCCAGCACGGAGTCGCTCAGGCCGCCCACGGGGACCGTCAGCGTGTAGTAGCCGGGCTTGCCGGAGACCGGCGCGGGCGTGACGCTGCCAAGGTCATATTTTGTCCCTGTGTTGCCGCTGGGGGTTACCACCCATACCCAGAGTTTCTGGCTGGAGAGATCGGCCAGCCTCGGGTCGTAGATCGTCGCCACTATCGTGTTATCGGAGTCGTTGAACGCGAAGCTGCTGGCGAATACGGCATCGTCGCCAACCTTGCTGCCGTCCGCGGCCCACGTGTAATCCGAAGGATATGGTGGCTGCGACACGGTGGTGTCGTAGCCGAACGTTTTGCTCTTGCCCTCGTAGTCCGCGATCCCGCTCACTGTGAGGGTGTAGGTCTTGTTGAGCTCCAGCTCGTCGACCAGCTCTATCGTGGCTATCCCGGCGACCACATCGGTACTATCCGTCACCGACGTCGTGCCAAGCGTTATGTCGTAGTCGAACGTGCCGTTCAGCCCCGTGTCGGTCGCGCCGTTCTTCAGGAAGCTGACTGTTATCGTCTTGAGGTCAGCGGCGAGTTTTGGCGAGATAGAGTAGGTGGGATCCACTGGGGCAGCGATGTCCAGATTCTTGAGCGCCCGCAGGGCGATGCCGCGGTTGTCGCGCCCGTCTGATAAGTCCTCCACCACGAAGTCAGTGGTGTTCGCGCTGCCGTCCGCGTTAATGACGCGGAAGTTGTCGGCGTCTGCATAAGTGCCTATAGCTGCGGTGCCGTCCTCGGCGTAGTCGATTACGAGCAGCCGCTGATCCTTCTTTATGGTGCCGATGAAGTTCGGCACGATCCTGACCCTGTTTGTGGCGCCTACCACCTCGAGCCTTCCGTCGACGTTGAGATACGGATCGGCGTCGTCGGGATTGTTTGGGTCGATCAGGTTGGCTGGCGTCAGGTGCGCGACGATCTTAGCCCCGTTGGCGAACAAGTCAGCATTATTAGCGCCGTTCAGAGGCGTGTGGGTCTGGGACGTCGGTATGTTGAGCGTCCCGTTCTGGTTGATCTGCAGGTCTATCTCGTCCGCCGCGCCGTCAGACGCGAGCGTGAGGGTGCCATCGTTGACAATGAGCGTCCCGGTGGTCGTAGGCACGATGAACCCGTCCAGGACCAGCTCGCCAGGGCCTCTCTTGAAGAGGGTGTTGTTTGCGGCATTTACTACGTCGAGTTCCCCGGTGAGCGTCAGCTTGCTGCCGTCAGGGACGTAGATGACGCCGGCGCCTACAGCGGTCACGTTAATATCGTTAGGCAGCGTGATGTCTCCCGCCACGACTATCCTGCCCGCTCCGTTTGCGTTGCCGAGAGCCAGGGTGCTGGCGGGTGAGAGCGCGCTCGCGCTGGCCAGCCTCAGCCCCTGCCGGCCTTCGTTCCCGCCGGCGGCAGCCTCAGTTACGACCGTCGTGTCGCCAAGATATGTGTTCGTGCCGCTGAGCGTGAACGCGGTGGTGTCAGCCACAGAGGTAGTCTGCGCGTCGTAGGTCAGGCCGCCGCTCCCGGATATGTCGCCGCTGAACTCGAACGAGGCGGCAGCCGCGGCCGGCTGGATCGTCAGGTCTCTGTTGATCACGACGCTCCCGTCGCCGGTCAGGTTGTTGAAAACGGGGTCGGCCGCGGGAGCGGCTATGGTCACCTTGCCGCCTTCGACCACCCTGACGGAAGGATGTGCTGTGAAAGCGGCAACCGTGCTCTCAATCGTCAGGTCGCCGGAGACAATGACCGTTGCGCGATCAGTCAAGATTGAAGCTCCAGCGCCGCCAAGGGTCACTTCCGTGCCGGCGTCTATTGCTACAGTCGCTCCTGCTAAAGTTACGGTCACATCTCTAGTCGCCGCCGACGCGGGGGCAAAAGTGAATCCGTCATCTCCGCTCAGGATCAATCTCGATGTAGCGGCTGCGAGCCTTATTGTGCTATTAAGCGCTACTAGATCCTCGTTGGAGAGTATCAGCGTCCCGTTGGTGACGGTTATAACAGGCTCATTGGCTGGGGCTTCATCAGACGTGAGCGCCAACGTGCCTGTGCCGTCTTTTCGGATTTCGGTCACTTCTGCTCCGTCTCCTCCAACTGGAACTTCGATGGTCAACGTTTGATCCGGTGCCACCGAAATGATCCTATGAGTAGTGGCGGAGTTAGCGTGATCCGTAAGCGTTATCGCGCCATCGGCGTTGCCGGATATGATAGTCTCATGAGCCGCGGTTATTTTAATGAGCGGGGCATCCTCTGCGGCAGTCCCAGTGTCTCCCACAGTCAAACCGGCATTAAGCGTGAGCTGTGTCTGTGGGCGGTCAACACCCTGCGCGGCGGCTTGGAAAGTCACGGTTTTAGCCACAGGCGCAGTCGCAGTCGGCACCGTTACCTGCGAACCGGCCGGAATGAACACGTCATCACCGGCACCTGGTGCGCCGCCTTCCCAGTTAGTGGGTACATTCCAGTCTCCTATAAGCGAAGAACCCACGCCTTTCCATGTGACGTCCCCTGCCATCGCGCTTCCCGCGAAGCCCAGCACCAATGCCGCCACGAGGGCGAACAGAACAAACTTCCTCTTACTCAAAAAAACTCCTCCTTCCAAATCTCCCGGGGAACCTTACGCAAAAGCGATCCCCGCAAGCCCTTCGGCGTCAATCGTCTCGACGCCCCGAACGCGCGTCTGCCCCGTGCCTGTCCC
>JAIRNC010000028.1 GCA_031258255.1 Synergistaceae bacterium | reverse complement strand
AAGGCCATTTTGGCGGCGTTCTTCGTGGCGGCCTGTATCGAGTTATCTGCTGAACCAGCCTGCTCCAATGCTGAATCCCGCACTTGGGTAAGCGAGACCGCGGTGATTTTGGAAGGGCTTATCACGCGGCGGGGCGAACCTCCGGCCCCTGGCGCCTTCGAATATCATGACGGTATCTGGGTAAGCCCGGAGGCGATGACCGCCCTTGGCGACCCGGCGTACCGCCATCTCTTGGGGACAGTTACGCGGGAAAGCTCGTATGTCCTCTCCTTTTTAGCCGACAGGCTGCCGCTTGTCATCGCAGGCGAGCTGTCAAAGGTCGTCCCCTTTGGCGGCGTGACGTTGCGTCTCGACGATGCCGGCACGGACGGAAGCGCGAAAGCGATGATTGAGCGGGCTTCGGAGTTTTTGCCGAGCCGCTGGCTCGCGTGGATCGTCTACCTTAACGGCGGCCGTCCGATAGCCGTCCGGCGGTCGCCACGGGGGGAGTACCGCGCCGGGCGCATCATGACCAATAACCTAAGGACATCGCTCCACGAGCTGATCCACGCTTACGAGGACAAGCCCTTCCCGTCGATCGCGCGCAAATTGAAGCTGGCGTTCTACGAGAAAAGGACGGATGGGAAGAAGCTCAGGCGCCTGGGCCGGATAACGAACCTTTACTTTTACGGGCGCAACGAGAAATTCAGGGCTGGCTTCGTCTGGACGTACCTCGGCAAGGAGGGCGGGGAGGAGCTGATGAGCGCCGGAATGGAGTGTCTCATGTGGAACCGGTTCGACGTCTGGAACCGGGATCCGGAGCTCGTCAAGTTCCTCCTGGGGATGCTGATCTTCTTCGGCAGGCAATAACATACCATACAGGTGACCGCCGGCCAGGCGCGGAGCCCGTCGTTGGCAGAGGTTATCCGGCTGGCGTCGCCTCATGCCGATTTGCAATCAGGGGCCTAAAGTTAAAAGATTATAGTCACCGTGTTTATGCGCCACGAAACGTACCATCAACGCCCGATTGAAAGCGAATTGGTATCATACCGATTTGCAATCAGGGGCCTAAAGTTAAAAGATTACAGTCACCGTGTTTATGCGCCATGAAACGTACCATTAACGCCCGATTGAAAGCGAATTGGTATCAGATAATTTCGCGGACCGTGGCCTCTATGCGGTCACATCCCGGCAGGACAGTCCTCTCCAGGGCCGCGTTGAAGGGGACGGGGCTGTAGAGGGCGCCAACCCTCTTGATGGGCGCTTCGAGGCAGCAAAACGCGTCGCTGTCCGCTATCGTGGCGGCTATTTCCCCGCCGAAGCCGCCGAATTTCACGGCCTCGTGGACGATGACGGCCTTTTTAGTCTTCTTAACGGAGGCGATTATCGCGTCCGTGTCCAGAGGGGAGAGCGTGCGGAGATCCAGAACCTCCACGCTCCTGCCCTCAGCCGCCAGCCTACGGGCGACCTCAAGCGACATCTGAACCGTCCTGCCGTAGGTGATGATCGACAGGTCCGTCCCCGGGCGCTTCACGTCGGCCGACCCCAGCGGGATCGTGTAGCCCTCCTCCGGGACTGGCCCCTTAGTGCGGTAGAGCAGCTTCTGTTCGAGGAAGATGACGCAGTTGTCGTCCCTCACCGCGCTCTTCAAGAGGCCCTTCGCGTCGTATGGCGTCGACGGCACGACCACCTTCAGGCCCGGGACGTGACAGTACATCTGCTCCAGCGACTGCGAGTGCTGCGCGGCCGCCCCTGTCCCGCCGCCGGAGGGCGTGCGTATCACCATGGGCACATTCGCGTGCCCGCCGAACATATAGCGCGTCTTGGCGGCCTGGTTGATGATCTGGTCGTAGCAGACGGCCATGAAGTCGGAGAACATGAGCTCGATTATCGGGCGCATCCCCGTTATCGCCGACCCGATGCCAGCCCCTACGAAAGCGGCCTCCGAGATGGGCGTGTCTATCACGCGCTTTGGGCCGAACTCCTCCAGCATCCCTGCGGACACGCCGAACGCGCCGCAGTGGACGCCGATGTCCTCGCCCATAAAGTACACGTCCGGGTCAAGGCGCATCTCCTCGCACATGGCCTCCCTCACGGCTTCGGCGTACGTTATCTCCCTTTCCGGCACGGCCATCCCCCCCGTTACGCGAACACGTCGCGGGTGGCGCTGTCCACTAGAGGGTCAGGCGCCGCGAAAGCGAGGCGGACGGCGGCTTCAATCGCGTCATCCGACGATCTGTCGATGCAGCCTATCTCCTCCTGGGCGAAAAGCCCCCGATCCAGCAAAAAATTCGAGAAACGCACGACCGGGTTGACGGCCTCCCACTCCGCGATCTCTTCCATGGAGCGATACAGGTTCCTGTCGCTCTTTGAGTGGCCGGACGTGCGGTAGGTGTGTTCCACCAAAAGGCACGGCCCCTCCCGCAGCGCGTATTCCCTGGCATCCCTCGTCGCCTCGTAGACGGCCAGCACGTCGTTGCCGTCGCACTCGAAGGCTTTCATGCCGTACCCTGCGGCGCGCTTGGTCAGGTCCGTCTCCTTCATCGCCTTTGAAATGTGCATGGACACGCCGTATTGGTTGTTCACGAGGCAGAAGATGACGGGCAAGCCTTGGACAGCCGCTAAGTTCATCGACTCGTGGACGGCGCCCTGGTTGGCGGCGCCGTCGCCTAAAAAGGCAGCGCAGACGCGATCCCTTATGCCCTTTAGCTTGATGGTCATGGCCACCCCGCAGGCCAGAGGCGCGTTTGCGCCCACGATGCCGTTGGCGCCCAGTATGCCCCTGTCAAAATCCGCTATGTGCATGGAACCGCCGCGCCCATGGCAGGTGCCGGATTGCTTTCCCAGGATTTCTGCCATCATGGCGTTCACGCGGCAGCCCTTGCCAATGGCCGGGCAGTGTCCGCGGTGCGTGACGAGTATGTAGTCATCCGGCGCCATCGCCATCGCCGTGCCGACGCCCGCAGCCTCCTCGCCTATCCCCAGGTGTATCGTCCCGTGCAGCAGCCCCTTGCTGTAAAGCTCGAAGACCTTCTCCTCGAACTTGCGGGCCGTCATCATTTTTTCCAGCATCTCCAACAGCAGCGCCCTGTCGTCCAAAAGCGACTCGTCACGGCAGACGCAGCTAAGGCTATTTAAAACACACTCCACTGACTGAACCTCCCCTGGCGCGACTTCTGCAGCTAATTCTAGCAGACTTTGGGGAAAGGTCGATTGAACATTTACGCTATAATTGCTTAGAATCGGCTCGAGGGAAAACCAGGGATATTGACGCGCCATCAAAACACCCTATAATAAAACTAGTCAGACTAGATTGTTTGGGGTGATTGAGAATGATGACATGGCAGACACAAGAAGCGAAGGCAAAATTCAGCGAACTCATGAAAATGGCCGCAAGCGCTCCGCAGATGGTGACATTGCACGGAAAGCCGTCTGTAGTCGTGATGTCAGAGGAGGAGTATGCTCGCCTCACAATGCCCAGACGGACCCTCTTTGAGCTTATGCAGGACTCCCCCTTGTCGTGCGAGGATCTTGAATTTGATCGCGACCGTTCCCTGCCGCGAGAACTCAATTTGTGAAATATCTTCTCGATACCTGCGTCCTGTCGGAGAGCCGGCTGAAATACGCAAACGACGGCCTTAAAAAATGGCTTCTGTTTACGCCTGGCGAAGCGCTGTTCATAAGCGTTATCTCGATAGGAGAAATCCGATATGGCATCGAACGTCTGGCAGAGGGCCAACGCAAAAGCCAGCTCGCCGCGTGGCTGGAATATGAACTTACGCCGTGGTTTTACGGACGCGTCCTTTCGCTCGACATCGATACCCTCAATTGCTGGGGTTCCATGCGCGCACGTTCTCGCACTCTGCCGGCAATCGATAGCCTGCTCGCGGCGACCGCCATCCAGCACCGGCTGACCCTCGTAACCCGGAACGTGAAAGATTTCGGCGGTATAACGGAGCTGCAGATAATAAACCCTTGGGAGGCTTGACGGCGGAGGTTTCGCGGATCGCGAGACGCGGGCCCCGGGTTTTGCCGGGGCCTGCGCGAAGGCTGGTTATTTTATGTCGTTGAAAAACATGGTGCCGTCGGGATAGACTTTGACGCCCTCCGCGCCCTTGCCGTACGCGCAGTACATACGCTCAGTGTAAATGGGCATGCAGTTGAGGTCGTCGAATATCGTCTTAATCATGTCGCTGACCTTACCGGTGCGCACGTCGTAGTTCCTGGTCTTTGCGCATTCCTCCACTTTCGCCGCGTACGCGTCCTTGTTGGGTATGGCGCCCGGGCCGTTGCGGAAGTTGTTGAGGAGCAGTATTGGCTCGCCCCAGCCGAGACTGGAGATGGCCATGTCATAATTGCCGGAGCGGATCCTCTCGCTGCGGTACCCCCAGTCGAGCGTCTCTATGTTGAGCTTGATCCCGTACTCCTTGAGCTGTATCTGCCAGTCCTGCGCGACGGTCACGGGCATGCCGATGGTGCGCGTGAGGAACGTGAACTCCAGCATCTCGCCGTTCTTGTCCAGGTAGCCGTCCTTGTTGCTGTCGGCGTAACCGGCCTCAGCCAGCAGCTTCCTTGCCCGCTCTGGGTTGTTCGCGTACTTTGACTTGAAGTAAGTCTCCGTTTCCTTCGAGTAATTCATCACCGTGCTGGTCACGAGGGTGTACTGCGGGATAAAATCGCTGCCCGCCATTTTGGCGAAACTGTCCCTGTCTGTCGCGAGGAAAAGGGCTTCGCGCACCTTGGGGTCGCGGAGGTGCTTGTTCTCCCTGTTGATATCGATGAACTCGATGGACGGGAAAGTCGAGTCGGCGAGCGTTATGCCTTTGGCGCCCCTCAGTTCGCTTACGGCGTCGCTGGTAGGCCCGGAGGCGAAGTCGAAGTTGCCCTCTTTGAGGGAGGTCACCACGGAAAAGTCCTCCATCTCGGCGATAGTGACCTTCATGCCGGCGAGATGGGGCGTGCCCTTATTCTCGACCAAGGGGTTGTTCGTCCTGTATCCGGGGTTGGCTTTCAGCACTACGTGCGACCCCTGGACGTATTCGTCCACGTAAAAGGCGCCGTAGGGTATCGCGCCCCACAGGAGTTCGTCCTTGCTCATGCTCGCGATCTGCTTCCTGCTGATTATCCCTATGAAGCACCTGGCGAGGTAATAGTCCAGGTCGGAGCGGTACTCGCTCAGGTGGCAGACGACATCCCGCCCGTCGACCTCCATAGACTCGATGTTCTGGTAACCCTCTGAGTAAACCCCGTCGCGGCCGTACTCTATGCTGGCGATGAAATCCTCCGGCTCCAGCTGGTCGCCGTTCGGGAATTTCATGCCCTCCGGGAAAGTCAGCCTGAGCGTGAGGCCGTCGTCGCTGTAGCTGTAAGCCGAGGCTATGCCGGGAAGGAGCTTTCCGGTCTTTGGGTCGGCGGTGAGCACCGTGTCCGCTACGACAGCCTGGAAATTAGTCCAGTCGTCAGTATGGTACATGTCCATCCCGTACCAGGTGGTGGTGTCCTTTACGTTTATCACCCTGCCGCCCTTCGTGCCGCTCGCGGCAAACCCCGTACACGCGCCCGCGAAAACCAGTATCGCCGCTGCAAGTAACGCAAATGCTTTCCTGCTCATACGAATCCCTCCTAGAATTTAATATTTTAACTTGCGTGTGGTGAACATTTTAACAAAACTTAAAATAAATTTCAACAACTCTGGCCTTCGTAAA
>JAIRNC010000123.1 GCA_031258255.1 Synergistaceae bacterium | reverse complement strand
GCTACGCTGCGGGGGAAGCTGCGGGCGTGTCTTTACAGGGTGGTCAAGGGCGTCATATCAGCCGAAGCCGTGAAGAAAAAATTCCCGCTCCTGCTTGAGAGGTGGAGGATGAAGAACGGTTCCGAGGACTATCGTAACGCGACCCCGAGGATGCGCGAGTGCTTGGTGAAAGCCGTGAACGAGGATTTGACGCGCCATCTGCCGGAGATCAAGTGCCCTACGCTCCTTATCTGGGGGGAGAACGACGCGGCGACGCCACTTGCGGACGCTAAGATCATGGAGCGGCTGATCCCGGACGCCGGGCTAGTGGCGCTGAAAAACGCCGGGCATTATCCATTCCTCGACCAGGGCTACGCGTTCGGCAAGGTGCTGGACTCCTTCCTGGGCGTGAGGAGACAGCCGTGACGCTGTTTGATCTCGGGCTGCTTCTGTCTGTCGCGCTGTTCATCGTGTGCTGGGCGCTGGCGGCCCTGCGGAACTACCACATATTCCAGCTCAACTCCTACAAGCCCCTGTCACAGTTGAGATGGCTGCGCCGCAACCTCGCCGGTGAATATCTCCTCCGTTACGCTTATTTTGCCGCTGTCCCTGTCATCTCGCTTTTTACGGAGGATCCCGCGCTTGCGGCATACGTCTTCACGGCGCTCTGCGCACTGCACGCCATAGCCAACAGGCCCCGGAAGGCTAAAAAACCGCTCGTCTTCACGAACCGCTTGAAGCGCATGTTCGCCACGGACGCGGCGCTCACGGCGGCGGCCCTGGCGGGCGCGTTTCATTTTGGCTCGCCTTACCCTGCCCTCTCGCTCTGGCTTATGGCCGCGCCGCTCGTGACGCTGCTCACGAACGCGATAAACGCGCCGGTGGAGAAACGTATAAACGATCGGTATATCGAGGACGCGCGCAGGATAATAAAAAACATGCCCCGCCTTACGGTGATCGGCGTCACCGGCAGCTACGGGAAGACCAGCACGAAGTATTTCCTGCACCGCGTACTCTCGTCAAAGTTCAACGTCCTCATGACGCCTGAGAGCTACAACACCACGATGGGCGTCGTAAAGACCATAAGAAACGACCTGAGGCCCTTCCACGAGGTGTTCGTCTGCGAGATGGGCGCGCGGAACGCCGGGGACATAAAGGAGATATGCGACATAGTGAGCCCCAGGCTCGGCGTTATAACCTCTATCGGCCCGCAGCACCTCGAATCGTTCGGCACGATGCAGAATATCGTCCGCACGAAGTTCGAGCTGGCTGACGCGCTGCCGGATGACGGCGCGCTCTTCGCGAACGGCGACAACGCGCACATACGCGGCGAAATCGCGCGGAGGGGCGGCTGCCGCGCGGTCAGTTACGGGATGTCGGAGTGCGATTACATCGCTAAGGACATATCCGTATCGAGCGCCGGGTCTGCGTTTACGGTGGCGTTCCCAGACAGGCCGGGCAAATCGGCCAGACTCGCCAAAGAGTTCTCCACGAAGCTCCTGGGGCGGCACAACGTGACGAACATACTCGCGGCGCTGGCCGTGGCTGATTACCTCGGGGTTGACGCGGACGCCGCCGCGGTGAGCGTCCGAAGGCTGGAAGCCGTCCCGCACAGATTGCAGCTCATAAGCCGCGGCGGCATGATCATCATCGACGACGCGTATAATTCCAACGAGAGCGGGTCCTCGGCGGCGCTGGAGGTCCTGGGCGGATTCGACGGCTTTAAGATACTGGTCACGCCCGGCATGGTCGAGCTGGGGGAGGAGCAGGACAGGCTGAACCGCAAGTTCGGCCAGATGGCCGCCTCCGTCTGCGACTTCGTCATACTGGTAGGCGAGAGGGTCACGGGGAGCATCCTGGCCGGCCTCAAAAGCGCCTCGTACCCGGACGAGAAGATATTCATCGCCCGAGACGTAGTCTCAGCCTTTGAGAGGGCGGCCGCGATCAGGGCCAATAAGCAAAAGGTCGTCCTTGTCGAAAACGACCTTCCGGATAACTACTGAAGCCCTTTGCCGATTTGAAATCAAGGGCATCATGGCGCGGGCAGGGATCCCGATCTGCCCTTTAGAACGACCAGCTGTCCTCGGTCAGGTCGAGCTGGCGGATCTTCTCCTCGAAGCCGAACACGGTGGCGTCTATCCGCTCCACCGTGGCGTCTATCCGCTCCATGTTGGAGAACCTGTACCCATCCGGCATCCTGTTCGCGTAGCGCTTTACCTTCAAAAGCGCCTGTAGGTAGTTGCGCTCCTCCTGTGCCAGGAGTTCCGCCGCCTGCATGGCGTCCGGTTCGCCCTTCGTGACGAACAGCTTTGCCGTGGCCATGTTGGCCGTGAGGCTCATCTCGTCAAACCAGAGGTCTGCCAGCGCCTCGCGCAGCTTCTCCCGCTCGGCTTTGTCCCTTATCAGCCCGAGCGTACGGTTTATCAGTATCAGTAGCTCGCGTACCTCTGACAGGGCGTCCTCGTAAGCGACGCGGGGCAGCGAGCAGTCCGCGATCATCCGCGCCTCCTGCTCCTCGGTGACGCGGTGTTTCAGAAGGCGGCCCACAGCCGGCTGTATCGCGATGCGCGCTGGCTCGCTCTCCTTGGACAACGTCTCGCGGTAGAGCGTCTCCGTGTCGAAATCGTAATGCTCCGCCTTGCTCCTGGGTATGAACGATACGTAGCCGGTGTCGAAATAGCCCTTCCTGCCAGCCCGGCCCGACATCTGCAAAAATTCGTTGCGCGTGAGCGGACCGTCCACGTACTTTGCCATCTGGCCGAAGATCACGCTCTCCGCCGGCAGGTTGACGCCCAGCGACAGCGCGTCCGTGCCGACCACCACGTCCAGGATCCTCTCGCGGAAGGCCATCTCGACTAATAGCTTCTCCTTGGGGAAGAGGCTGCCGTAGTACACCCCGACGCCGGAGATCATCGTCTCCGGCATACGTGAGACCTCCAGTATCTCCCCCATCTCGCGAAGCCTGGCCCTGTCCGCCCGCTCGATTTTCTTCCTGGTGCGGGCTATCTGCTTCGCGATATAATCGGCGCCGCGACGCGAGAACACGAAGACGAGCGCGTCGCGTATGCGCGAGTAATGTACGCCCTTCTTGCGGAATACGAGCTCAGTTACCCTCTCCTGCGTCTCGAACAGCTCGAAGTCCCTCCTGCCCATCTCCTCCAGGTATCGTCTGACGGTCCCGGGGTCGCCGAACGTCGCGCTCATGACGAGCATCGTGGAGTCCGGGCTGGTCCCCCTGATGCCGTCGATGTAGGCCCTCGTCCGCTCCGACGAGGCGAAGATGAAGTGAAACTCGTCGATTATGACGCGCTGGGAGGGTACGTGAGCGTACTTGAGCGTGTATATCTCCTGGGTGCAGCAGAGGACGGACGCGCCCGAATTTTTTTTGAAATCCCCCGTCTCCAGCCCGACGTCGAACCCCATGCGGCGGAGATCCAGATAACGCTCGTTGGAGAGCGCCTTTATCGGGGCCGTGAAGATCACCCGCTGGCTCGGCATGACAGGGTTGCCGCCCTCGTCCATCAACCCCGCCCACCGGTACGCGACCCACGTCTTGCCGCTCCCTGTTGGGGCGGATAATATGCCGTTCTTGCCGGATATGAGCGCTATCGCCTTCTCCTGCCATTCGTAAAACATCCGCCCGCCCCTTTATAGGTTCATCCTGTAAATGATCACTCGCCAGTCCCCCGCATGGGTACAGTCGATCCCTTCCCCGACGGGTTCTGCCCCCATTTCCTCGTAGAAGCCGCTCTCCAGCGTGTCTGCCGCGATGTCCAGATGCTGCGCGCCGGACTCCTCGGCCATGGCGCAGGCATGGAAGAAGAGGATAGACTTGATGCTCGTGCCGACGAGCTCCGGCAGGACGCACAGGCACAGGATGCGCGCCTCGTCTCCTGAGAGCTCGAGGGAGTAAAAGCCCTGGATCTCGCCCTCATCGTCCTGAGCCACATACGTCAGGCGTTCTTCCGTCTCCTCTGGTGTCACTGTGAACGCGCCGGACTCGAGCCAGTGTATCATCAGCTCTTTGGGATAATCCCAGTACGACTTCGCCCGGAAGCAGATGTGCGAGAGCAGGTCTGCCTCGTCTGGCTTCGCCGCGCGTATTAATGGGCCGTCAGGTTCCATCGTCTCCGTTCTCTCAGCCCGTGACGCGCTCGAACACGGAGAACGAAAGCGGCGGGAGCGTGAGGCTCAGGGAGTAGGGGCGGCCGTGCATCTCTGCGTCCAATGCGTCCCTGCCCCCCATGTTGCCGCAGTTGCTGCCGCCGAACTCCGCGCCGTCGCTGTTCAGGACCTCGCGCCAATGCCCGCTCTCCGGGACGCCTATCTTGTAATCCATCCTGGGGACCGGCGTGAAATTCCCGACGCAGACGAAGGTGTTGCCGCAGTCGTCGCGGCGGAGAAACGAGAACACGCTCGAATCAGCGTCGCTGCAGTCGATCCACTCGAACCCCCACCGCTCGAAGTCGCCCTTCCAGAAGGCCGGAGTGTCCCTGTAAAACTTGTTCAGCGCCGTGACCCATGCCAGGACGCCGCTGTGGAACGGGTCGTCCATCTCGTGCCAGCTCAGGCTCACGTCGTGGTTCCACTCTGAGATCTGCCCGAACTCGCCGCCCATGAACATGAGCTTCTTGCCTGGGTGTCCGAACTGCCAGCCAATGAGCGCCCGGAGGCTCGCAGCCTTCTGCCATTTGTCCCCCGGCATCTTTCCGAAGAGCGAGCCCTTGCCATGCACCACCTCGTCGTGGGACAGGGGGAGGACGAAGTTCTCGCTGTAGGCGTACCACATGCCGAACGACAGCTCGCCCTGGTGGTACTTCCTGAAGATCGGGCTCATGCCCATGTAGTGCAGCGTGTCGTGCATCCACCCCATGTTCCACTTGAAGCCGAAGCCGAGGCCGCCAACGTAGGCCGGGCGGGAGACCATCGGCCAGGCCGTGGACTCCTCCGCCGTCGTCTGAATGCCGCCAAAGTCCACGTACAGTATCTCGTTCATCTTGCGGAGGAAGTCTATCGCCTCCACGTTCTCCTTGCCGCCGTACTGGTTCGGCACCCACTCGCCGTCCTTGCGGGAGTAGTCCAGGTAGAGCATCGATGCCACGGCGTCCACCCGCAGCCCGTCTGCGTGATACCTGTCGAGCCAGAAGCGCGCGGACGACAGCAGGAAGCTGCGCACCTCGTTGCGGCCGTAGTTGAAGATGCCGCTCTTCCAGTCCGGGTGGTATCCCTTTTTAGGGTCGGCGTGTTCGAAGAGGCACGTCCCGTCGAAATTAGCCAGCCCGTAGCCGTCCTTTGGAAAGTGTGACGGCACCCAGTCGAGGATGACGCCGATTTCGGCCCTGTGGAGCGCGTCGACCAGCTCCATGAATTCCTGCGGCGTCCCGAAGCGCGAGCTGGGCGCGAAATAGCCCAGGGTCTGGTAGCCCCAGGAACCGTAAAAGGGGTGCTCCATGACAGGCAGGAACTCCACGTGGGTGAAGCCGGTCTCGCGCACGTAGCTCACCAGTTTACTGGCGAGTTCGCGATACGAGAGCGATCGGTCGCCCTCCTCCGGGACGTGGCGCCAGGAGCCGAGGTGTACCTCGTAAATCGAATGCGGGGCGTTGATCGCGTTGCGCCCGCTCCTTTCCAGCATCCATCCGTTGTCGTTCCATTCGTAGCCGCCGATGTCCCACACGCAGGAAGCGCTCCTTGGCGGCGTCTCCCACCAGAAGGCGAAGGGGTCTCCCTTTTCCATAATAAGCCCGTCCGCGGCCGAGGCTATGCTGTATTTGTACAGGTCGCCGTTTCCTACGCCAGGCACGAAACCCTCCCACACGCCGGAGCTGTCCCACCTGACGGCGAGCGGGTGCGCGCCGGCGTCCCAGCCGTTAAAGTCTCCGATCACCGACACGCTCTTCGCGTTGGGCGCCCATACGGAGAAGAGCGTCCCGCTCTGCCCGCCTTCAGTCATTACGTGGGAACCCAGTATCTCATAGAGCTTCGTGTGGTTCCCCTCTCGAAAAAAATAGATATCCTTCTCCCTCATCAAGCTTACGCCGTGTATCACATTGCCAGCGGACATGTTCATTCCTCCCCGGAAAGGCCGCGCATGGCCTCAACGAACGACCCGGCGCGCTCCGATGACTTGATAAAAAGCACCTCTGCCGCCATGGAAGCGTCGGCATCGAATTCTACGCGCGTCACGTCCTGATCGTCTGATTCCGCGATCTTTCTCCGAAAATCAGCTGCCTTGCCCGCCATCAGCGCGGCCCTTCGGGAATAATCCCCGTCACACCAAAGGAGCTGTTTCCGCGACAACCTCCAAGCCTCCCCGGCCGAAGCGTCCACGTCAGCGTCGGATGCGCTGAAGTGGTGCCGTATCAGTTCGTCCGTCTCCAGCGTCAGCTCGGACGGGCCTCTCCCGGCGAAGTATTCAGGGATGGCTCGCGCGCCCAGGTAAAACGGCGTCATCGGCAATACGCAGGGGTTGCCGAAGCACGACCAGATGACCGTCTCGTCGCGGTTTTCGTGAAGATCCACGATCAGGCTCTCCATGTTGCTGCCATTGCATATCCTCGTGTAGGCGTTACGCCGTATCTCGTCTGGCATTATGCCGCCCCCGTCGTGGGGGTTCACGCGCCACTCGGAGGGCCCGCCCAGCCCCTTAAAATCTTCCGGGCGCTCGCAGTGACAGCTCAGAGCCTTGCGCAGGGCGTTTATCGAGAGCGGCTCCTGGGGGCTTGCGGAAAAGGGGAGACGGGCGCCGCGCCGCTTAATGTCTATCTTTACCCCGGCGGCGAGTTCCAGCCCGAAGGCGTGTCTTGCGGTATTGATCGGCGCCATCACGTAGTCTGGGTGCTGGAAGGCGCGGGCGAAGTCAAAATCGTCGATCTGTCCAGAGCGCTTGGGGGTGTACCAGCCGCGCTCTATTGCGTACTCTATCAGACCCGGCGAGGCTAAGAACTCGTTCGGTTCGCTTAGGCATATCTCCCTTATGGAGTAGTGGTTCGGGTTGACGAGGACGTGGTCGTCCCGAAGCCGTTGCGCGGCGAAGTGCTTCCCGTTCACGACCTGAAAAACCCAGGCCTCGCGCGCGTCGGCAAACGTGTAAGAGCGCCCGGATCCCCTGTAGCCGTATGTCAGGACGAGGTCGGAGGCTATCCTTACCGCGTCCCTGGCGGAATGGGCATATGACGCGACTATCCAGCGCAGTCCCCACCCAATGCCGCCGTCCGTTAGCTCCGGGGAGTCCTCGCGGGATTTGCAGCAGGAGTTGCTGACCACTGTCACGCCGCGCTCGTTGACGAACGAATCGCCAAAGGGCTCGCCCGGCGCGGGGCGGAGCGTCTCCGTCCAGAAGAAGCCCAGCGTCGGGGAGAACGCCGGCACCTGCGCGCTGCCCTCCTCGAAGGAGAGGAGCCCGCGTCTGCCCTCCTGATGCTTCACGTAGTGGTGCCTCATGACGAGCTTGCCCCTGTTGTCCTCGTTGTGCCCTATGAGCACTTGGCCCGTGGAGCTGGCGTCGCGCCCCGCAACCACGACGAAACACGCCTCAGCCCTCCTGCGGCTCGAAAACAGGCAGAACAGTAAAAGGATCGCTGCTGTGGCCGCTAAAAAAATTGTCATCGGACAGTCCCCCCCTTCGTGCATAGTAGTATAAGCCTATTACGAATTTATGGAAACGCCAACAGGGCCATGAATCTCGCTAGCGTCCGGGATATGTCAGCGAGGGCTCTCATTTCTGGCCGCCATTGCTATCGACACGAGAAGCATGACGAGGCCTGCCATCTTGAAGGCTGCGGGGAATTCGCCGAAAATGACGTAGGCCAGGATGGTTCCGCCTATGGGTTCCCCCAAGAGCGCTATCGCGACGAACCCTGTGCTGAAGTATCCGAGAGCCCAGTTGTAGGAGCTGTGTCCCAGCACCTGCGCGAAAAGCGCCATTCCGATGAACGCGAGCCACGTCCCGGCTGGAAACCCCGTCGCGTCCAGCCCCATGAAAAACACGACGCACCAGATGATGAGCGCAGCAGAGCCGTAACAGAGCGCGGCGTAGGGGAAGAGGCTAAGTTTGGCGCGGACCTCGCCGCCGCAGATGATGTAGGCCGCTGCCGCAATGCCGCCGGCCAAAGCGAGCGCGTCTCCCAGCAGTGCCTTCCCGCTGAAGGCCAAGTCTCCGTACCCTACGATGGATGATCCGACAACGGCGCACAGCATACAGAACCACATCGTGCGCGAGGGGCGTCCCTTGCCGGAGGCGGTGTTAAAGAGGGCGATCCAGAGGGGGACGGTGTTCACGAGCATGAGGCTCGAAGCCACTGTGGTGTAGTCGAGGGACGTCATCCACGTGGCAAAGTGTATCGCAAGGAACGCGCCCGCTGACAGGGTGACCGCAAGGTCGCGCTTCTTTAGTTTTTTGAACTCGTCCCTGTAGAACAGAATCGCGGCGGGCCAGAATACGAGGGATGCGAACGAGAGCCTGTAGGCTGACTTGACGAAGGGGTGCGCGTCCGCGAGCTTGGCGAAGGTCGAGCCTGACGACACGCCAGCCATCCCTATGGCCAGCACTATGAACGGGAAAAATTTTTTTCTGTCCGGTACCCTGAAAGCGCTTGCCATCTGGCGTCATCTCCTGAGTCAAATTTTCATTATGGCCGTTGCCACTCAACCGGGATCGAAAGGGTGAACACGCTGCCCTTGCCCGGCTGGCTCCTCGCCTCTATCGTCCCGCCGTGGGACTCCGCTATGGCGCGGGCGACCGAGAGGCCTATGCCGTTACCGCCGGAGTCCCTGGCCCGCGACTCGTCTGTCCTGTACAGGTGCTCGAAGATATACGGCATATCGGACTCCGCTATGCCTATGCCGTCGTCCTCCACGGACAGGACTGTGTGCCCGCCGTCCGCGCTGACCCTCACCCATATATTGCCGCCTGGGTCTGTGTACTTGAGCGCGTTCGAGACGAGGTTGGCTATGATCTGGCTGAATTTGTCCGGATCCACGAGGGCCAGGCATCGTCCGCCGTCAAAGCGGAGGGAAATCCCCTTCTCTGCCATCTTGGCCTCGAAGCCGCTTAAGACGCATCTCGCCAAGACGGAGATATCCTGTGGCGTTTTTTCGAGCTTCGCCTCGGGGTTCCCCGCCTGGACGAGGTTATCGACCTCAGACACCATGCGTGACATGCGGGAGATCTCCGCCAAGAGGCTCTCCAGCCTCTCCTTCGTTGGCTGCCACAGACCGTCTATCATCGCCTCGATGTTGCTCTGCAGCACCGTCAAGGGTGTTCGGAACTCGTGCGAGTATGCGCCGGCCATCCGCTTTTTCAGCTTGTGCTGCGTTTCGAGGCTGCGGGCTAGATGATCCACGCTCCCGGACAGTTCGTCGATCTCGATCGTGCCCGTCTTTTCGAAATCCCCGGAGTATTCGCCCTCCGCTATGCGCCGCGCCCTCTCTGTGACGGTCACTATCGGGCGCGCGATTAGCCCTGCCATCACGAGGCCGAGAGCCACCGACGCCGCGAAGGACAGCGCGGCGGTGCCGCCGAAGACGCGGTTGAAGGCGGAGAGGAAGCTCTGGTCGCTCTCATTGTAGTAAAACGGGCTGTGATAGCCGAGCTGGATTGCGCCGATGACCTCGTCGCCGCTCGTTATGTCGAACGAGCTCCGCGAGTACGCGGCGTCAATGTCCTGGCACCGCGCATCCGCGTCTTCCGCGAACGGCGGGTGGGAACAGCCTCTCTCCTCGTCTGCGGCGCAGTATATCATAATGCCGGACGCGTCGAGAACCATCAGCGTGACGCCCTGTTCGAGCAGCGATTCCCCGTAACCGGCCAGGAAATTCCAGGACGCCGCGTCCGCTGGGGTTCCCGCGTAATTTTTCGACACGGTTTCGACGATCTCCGCGTTTTTCATATCCTGTTTGTGCAGGACGTATAGCTGAAACTGTTTCTGTAGGTAGTAATTCGAGACCACGAGTAGGGAGCAGACCAAAAAAAGCGCCATGACGACGTATGACAGCACGAGCCTGGTCTTAAGGGCGATCCTCAACGTGCCGCTTCCGTCCTGGGGACTCCGCCGAACCTGTATCCGACGCCTCGGACGGTCAGGATATACACCGGGCTTGACGTGTCGTCCTCTATCTTGCCGCGCAGGTTCTTTATATGGGAGTCGATGGTGCGCTCGAACCCGCCGAAATTCTCCCCGAGCGCAGCGTCTATCAGTTCGTCTCGGCTGAACGCCCTGTTCGGGTGTCTGGCAAGCCGGGAGAGGATCTTGTACTCGTTCGGGGTGAGCGCGGCGTGCTCGCCCCTCTTCCAGACCGTTCTCGACTCGAGGTCGATCTCCAGATCCCCGCCGTTCCAGCTCATCCTGCTGAACAGGGGCGAGGTGTCTCCGGCGGAGCGCCGCAGCAGGCTGTTGACCCGGGCCACGAGTTCCCTCGGGCTGAACGGTTTGGTGACGTAATCGTCCGCCCCGAGGGCGAACCCGGAGACCTTGTCGTCCTCCCCGCTCTTTGCCGTGAGCATGACCACCGGGACCCGCGACACGCGCCTGATCTCCGTGCAGAGCCTTTCGCCGCTCATTTTTGGCAGCATCAAGTCGAGTATGACGAGATCCGGGGCCGACGCGTTAAACGCCGCGAGGCCAGACTCTCCGTCCCCGGCCTGCGACACCGCGTAACCCGCGCGCCCCAGATAGGCGCACAGCGCCTCGGCGATCTTTATCTCGTCCTCCACGATGAGGATCTTGGCTGCTTTTTCACCAACGTCAGGCGATTCCATATCGATCAGCGCATCCTTTATTCGCTCGAAAAACCTGGGCATCTTGCGTAAATTAGATAGTAATATTTCCTAATATAGCCTGTGACTATTTTGTAATTATACCATATCGCTAAATTCATTCCTAGGTTTACAGAAATGCGGAGAGCGGCTGAAAAGCAAATGATTTTTCGAGGACATGGGGCGCTCTTTTATGTTTATGACAGTTGAATAGCAAGGTCTGAAATGGAAGTTTTATTTATTGCAGTGACAAATTAGGAGATAGATGATATACTGTTTAATATAAAAAGAATTTGAAATATTTATACAGGTAGTGAACAATCTGGTGCCATGTGTTTTTGTTCAGCCAATGCTTCAGGTGTCATGTCATTCGGAAAAGCACTGAGTACGGCAGGGGTATCGCCGGGCAGATGTTTTGAGCCAAATAAACTAACAGGGAGGGCGATAGCGTATGAATGGAGAGAAGTTGCTGGACAACATCGGCAGACAGATTTTGAGGACCTTGCAGGAAAACGGGAGGGTCTCGTTCAGCGAGCTGGGGAGGATGGTGGGGCTCTCCTCGCCAGCGGTCGCCGAACGGGTGCGCCGCATGGAAGAAACCGGCTACATCAAGGGCTACAGGACAGTCGTGAATCAGGAGAAACTGGGCTTTCCGATTACGGTTTTCGTCAACGTGGACGTCAATGGGGACAAGATGAACGATGCCCGCGAAATCATTGAAGGGATACCGGAGATCACTGAGGCGTATCACCTGTCGGGCGAGTACGGGCTCATGCTCAAGGTCGCGATAGCCTCGATGAACCACCTCGAATCGATAATAGACCAAGTCGGCGAGTGCGGGGCCACCACGACGTCGATAGTGCTCTCTACGCCGGTCTCGTCGCGCGCGCTGGATCGTTTCCAGGCCCCTGCCTTGGAGTAGGGCGGCCTGGCGCGGCTTTCGCGTCACGGCCGCAGAGAATCAGAGAATCAAAATAAAATTGCACTTAATGCGGGATTGACAAGGGTTGAAAAACATTGTATTTTTTTGCGGTAAAGAATTATATAATTGCGGGGTGCACTGACTGAAATGAAGGACTAACGGCCGAATATTTTACGAGCACGGGGGTGCCGCCAGTTTTTCCGGCAGCCTGTTATCTATGCCGATCTGAGGGTCTGCGCCATCGACCCTGGCTGGAATTGGATCGGTATGCCGCCGCGCTCGTTCGGTCGGTTAGCTAATACGATTGCTATGTGTGCGCCATGATTTGCCGGCGCTGAGCGAAGGCCTTCCGGACGACAGCGGGTACGCTTGGTTCCGGGAGGTGTTTTTTTGAGCGCTCATTGCCTGCTGAGGGCATCCAGCATTAAAAAAAGCTATGGTGACAGGGTAATACTTGATATAGGCGCGCTCGCGATCTATGGCGGGTCGAAGATAGGGCTCGTGGGGCAGAACGGCGCCGGCAAGTCAACGCTCCTCGCGGTGCTGGCCGGGCGAGTCGAGCCGGACTGCGGCAAAATCGACCGTCGCGGGGTGATGTCAGCCATATGGCAGGACCAGGACGCAGATCAGCTACGAGGGGAGGCTTGTTCCGCATGGGGTGGCCAAGGCGGCAGACGCGCCCTTTCGCTCTGCCCGCTGTCGGCGCGCCCGAGCGGCGGGGAGCTGACCAGGGCCGCCATAGACGCGGCGCTCTCGGGGCAGCCGGATATCCTGATTGCGGACGAGCCGACCACGAACCTGGACATGGATGGCATAAAGCGGCTGCAGAGGGAGCTGATCGCGTTCCGAGGCGCGGTCGTCATCGTTTCGCACGATAGGGCGCTCCTTGACGCGGTTTGCGGCGAGGTGTGGGAGATAGAGGGGGGACGCCTTCGGACATTCCCCGGCAACTACACGGCGTGGCTCGGACAGCGCGGACGCGAGCGTGCCTTCGCGCAGTTCGAGTACGAGGAGTACAGGCGCGAGGAAAAGCGCCTCCGCGAGACGGCCCGCAAGCTGGAGGAGCGCTCGAAGAAGTGCCTCAAGCCCCCATCCCGCATGTCACAGTCGGAGGCGCGCATCGACCCGGGCAAGGGAGAGAAGGGACAGGCCGCCATAAGGGCAAACGCCAGAGCCATATCGAAGCGCGCCTCCATGCTCGAAAAGAAGGAACGGCCTTCGGATCTGCCGGAGATAAAGATGGAGCTCGGCGTCTCGTCCCGCGTGGCTTCCGGCGTAACGATAAGGGCATCTGGGCTATCCGTCTCCTTTGGCGGCAGGGTTCTGCTGGACAGCGTCGATTTTGAGGTACCGACGGCAAAGCGCACGATATTGCTCGGCCCGAACGGCAGCGGCAAGACCACGCTTTTGAGCCTCATAGTGAACGGCACCCCTCCCGTCAAGGCCGCGCCTGGCACGAGGATCGGCTATTTCAGCCAGAATCACGAGACGCTGGACCCGGCGCGCACGATCCTTGAGAACGCCAGGCTGCGCTCCAGCCTGCCGGAACACGAGGTGAGGACCATCTTGGCCCGCTTATGGATCAAAGGCGACGCCGTGCATAAAAGATGCGGCCTACTTTCCGGGGGCGAGAGGGCGAAGGCCGCTCTTGCCGCGCTCTTCGCGTCTGACATTAACACGATGGTCATGGACGAGCCGAGCAACCACATCGACATCTACACCGCCGAGTCCCTTGAGTCGCTGCTCTCCGCGTGGAGGGGTACGCTGCTCTTAGCGACGCACGATCGCCGCCTGGCAGAAGCGGCGGGCGACAGGCGCCTCATAATAAAGGATAAAAAAATAAAGACCTTCGAGGGGCCACCGCCGGAGTACGGCGGCTTCTCGGGGTACAGCGGGGAAACGTAGAGGCGGCGCGCTTCCCATTATTTTTACGGAGGAAGATATTCGCTTTTGCCGCTATAGTTGTGGTAGTATTATGGAAAGTCTGATTTATTGCAAGAAGCTCAACGGATAGAGATTTAAATCTCTGCGGTGTCTGTCTTTCCAAGCGGCAGAATGTCCTTTGGGGGATAGGCCGGCGCTTTCGCGAAACTTAACGGGCATCGGAGCCTGAACAGGAGCTAATGACACGGAATGGGAGGATTGGCGCGATGATAAAAGCAGTGAGCGCGTTCACAGAGGAAGTCGACGACATAGAGCAGGCGATAGATGACATCAAGGGGCAGATTGGCGGGTGCGGCGAATTGCTGGGCAACACGGTAGGGTTGCTCACCTGCTACAGCGAATTCATCAGCTCGGGGGTGGTCAAGGAGCTATGCAAGGCGCTCCCGTTCCCGGTCATAGGGACTACGACGATCGGAAACGCCGTCAGGGGGTCCTCCGGCAGAATTTTGCTCACCCTGCTCGTGCTGACCAGCGACGACGTGGAATTTTCAACCGGCCTCTCAGAACCCTTGTCCGGCGCTGACAGCGCCCCGCTGCGAGACGCGTACGAAAGGGCAGCGTCAAAGATAAACGGACGGCCCTCGCTTATGCTGAGTTTCGCGCCGCTATTGGTTCCGGTAGGCGGCGACTTCTTCGCTGGCGCGTTCTCCGATATCTCTGGAGGCGTGCCGAATTTCGGAATGCTGGCCGTCGATAACAACAGCGATTACCGAGATTCCCAGGTCATAGCGGACGGAGATGTTTACCGTGACCGCTACGCCTTCGCGCTCATAGGCGGGAACGCGAACCCGAGGTTTTATATGGCATCTATATCCACGGGGAGGGTTTTTTCCCAGAAGGGCGTCGTCACATCGTCGGCGGGGAATCAGGTAAAGTCCGTGAACGGGCGCCCGGTGGTGGAATATCTGGAGAGCCTCGGGCTGAAGCGCTCCGAGGACGGCAGCATCGTCGGGGTCAACTCCTTCCCGTTCCTCCTCGACTACAACGACGGCACACGCCCTGTCGTGCGCGTCATCTTTGCCATAACCCCTGATGGCTACGCCGTGTGCGGCGGCGACATCCCGGAAAGCGGCACGCTGTCCGTCGGCAGCATAGACAGGGACGAGGTGCTCGCAACGACGACCAAGCTGGTGTCCGACGTGCTGGCGACGGAAAAAATGGAGTGCGCCCTCATGTTTTCGTGCGTCGGCCGTTACTTCATCCAGGGATACGACCCGACCGGCGAGATGAGACGTGTGCAGGGGCTGATGGATAAGACCGGTGTCCCGTATCAGTTCACGTATTCCGGCGGCGAGCTGTGCCCCGTCTCATCCAATAAAGGAGAAGGCCTCACGAACAGAAATCACAACGACACTTTCATAATGTGCGTGTTGTAGGGCCGAGGGGACGAAGCGAGGTGACGCCGATTGCCTGACGCATTGGAGGCTTGCGACATAGGTACCCTGATGCTTGAATTGAAAAAACTCAGGTCGGAGAACAAAAAACTGGCTCGTGAGCTGAAATATGAGCAGGCTATGAACGAGCGCAATTTGATAGCTTTCGAGGCCAAGGACAATCTCAACAGGATAATATCGGAGGAAAAGGACCGGCTCGCCCTCTATATGGATTTGCTGCTGAACAGCGGCCCTGACCTCATCCTGTTCTTCAGCGGCGAGTCGCGGCTGATCTTTGCCAGCGAGTCATACGTAAAAATCAGCCAGGCAGGGACTGCCAGCATGATAGAGGGCAAGACGTTCGAGGAGCTTCTGGCACCAGTCGTCTCCCCGGATTTCTCAGCGCGCGTCGCGGCGCTGTGCCGCGCCGCCCTTGACGAGCGCCGCACGATAGAAGCGGAGCACGACATAGATTTCAGCCAGGAGGGCGAGGCGCGCCACTATCTGATGCGCGTGATACCGATGATCGGAGATGGTGGCGATACAAACGGCTTCGTCGTGTTTTTCTTTGACTCGACAGAGATATGCCGCGCGCAGCAGGAGGCGGAACGTGCCCGGCGCCTTGCGGAACAGTCCACTAGGGCCAAGTCGGATTTCCTCTCCCGCATGAGCCACGAGATGAGGACGCCGATGAATGCGATAATCGGCATGACAACGATAGCCAGGGCATCTAACGACCCAGGCCGGAAAGAATACTGCCTAGAGAAGATAAACGAGGCATCCGTGCACCTTTTGGGCGTCATAAACGACATACTCGACATGTCTAAGATAGAGGCGAACAAGTTCGAGCTGTCTGAGAGCGAGTTTAATTTCGAGAAGATGCTGAATCGCGTCACGAACGTCGTCAACTTCCGCGTGGGGGAAAAGCACCAGAACCTATTAGTGGAGATGGACAGCTCCATGCCGGAGAATATCGTCTCCGACGAACAACGCCTCGCGCAGGTCATCACGAACTTGCTGTCTAACGCTGTCAAGTTCACCCCAGACGGCGGCAATATCACGATGCGGGCCCAAAAGCTGGCTGTGGACGGGGATATCTACACTATAAGGATAACGGTGGAGGACACAGGCATAGGCATATCCCCTGAGCAACAGCAGAGGCTGTTTTCCTCGTTCGAGCAGGCCGACGGCAGCATATCGCGCAAGTTCGGGGGAACCGGCCTCGGGCTTGCCATATCGAAGAAGATCGTGGAGCTGATGGGCGGCAGCATATGGATCGAGTCCGAGCTTGGAAAGGGATCTGCCTTCATATTCGAGATAAACGTGAAAGCGACGGACAGGCCAGGGTATCGCGTGTTGCCGCCGGATGTCAACTGGGGCAATCTGCGGGTGCTAGTCGTTGACGACTCGCCAGAGATACTGGAGATATTCGGGGCTATCCTGCGGCCCTATGGTGTTTCGTGCGATACGGCGTCATCCGGGGAGGACGCGCTCGCCAGGCTGGAACGAGGCGTCCCGATCCCCTTCGACGTCGTCTTCGTGGACTGGAAGATGCCTGGGCTGGACGGGGTCGAGCTGTGTAGGCGCTTGAAGGATATCGACACCTCCAGCCCTCTTGTCGTGATGATTTCGGCTGCGGACCTGACGGAGGTCGAGGGCGAGGCCAAGTCTGCCGGAGTGGACAAATTCTTGCAGAAGCCGCTCTTCCCGTCGAGCATTTTCAACGTAATCAACGAGTGCATGCGCGGCGCCGTGCAAAGCCAAAAGAACGGAGATCCCAGCCCTGAGAGCTCCAGTGACGGTATATTCATCGGCAAACGGGTCCTCCTGGCGGAGGACGTGTCGCTCAACTCTGAAATACTATCGTGCCTGATAGAGCACACGGGCGTAGTCCTGGACATCGCGGAGGACGGGAGCGTGGCCCTTGAGAAATTTAAGCTGGATCCGGTGGGTTACGACCTGATACTGATGGACGTCCACATGCCTAACATGGACGGCTACGAGGCCACGCGCCAGATCAGGGCGCTGGCTGCGGACAGAGCAAAGTCCATACCGATAATCGCCATGACCGCGAACGTCTTCCGCGAGGATATCGAACGTTGCCGCGCGGCAGGGATGAACGACCATCTGGGCAAGCCAATAGACGCCGACGAAGTCATATCGAAGATGAGGAAGTATCTCTTGTTTTAAGGTAAATTCCCAAAGTAAATTCCACAATAGGATGGTGATGGAATTTATCCAGAAAAATCAAGGGAATTTACTCTGACATGGGCGCGATGGCGAGGCTTGACAGTGGCATTCATGGCGTT
>JAIRNC010000113.1 GCA_031258255.1 Synergistaceae bacterium | reverse complement strand
GCGTCGAGGACGGAAATTTCGAGGAGGCGATAAGGGAAGAGGGGCTGATACGCGTCGAAGGCACGTACCAGACCCCGACAGTGCAGCACTGCCACATCGAGCTGCCGACTTCCTATGCGTACATGGAGGGCGGGCGCGTTGTCGTGGTGTCTAGCACCCAGATACCGCACATAGTCCGCCGCGTCGTGGGACAGGCGCTGGGCATACCGTGGGGCATGGTGCGTATCGTAAAGCCGTACATAGGCGGCGGGTTTGGCAACAAGCAGGACGCGCTCTACGAGCCTCTCAACGCGTGGCTGTCAACGCAGGTCGGGGGCAGGATCGTGAAGCTCGAGCTCTCGCGCGAGGAGGCTTTTTTCGGCACGCGCGTCCGGCACGCGGTGAAGGCCCATATCACGTCATACGTGCGTCCGGACGGGCGCATCGTAGCCCGCGACGCCAAGTTCGTGTCGAACCAGGGCGCTTACGGCTCGCACGGCCACAGCATCGTGTCCAAGTGCGTCACGGCGTTTCGCCAGCTCTACAACGACGAGCGAGCAAAGCGCGCGGAGGCCGTCACCGTCTACACCAACACGGGCACGTCGGGCGCGATGCGCGGCTACGGGACGCCGCAGTCCGTGTTCGGCATGGAGTGCCACGCGGACGACGTAGCGGCGCGCCTGGGGATCGACCCTATAGAGTTCCGCCGGATGAACATGATGCCTGTCGGTTACACAGACCCGTTTTCGAAGAACGTCAACTGGACCGACAGCTTCAACCAGTGCATCGAAAAGGGCCGCGAGTACATCGGCTGGGACAAAAAGCGGGAGCTTTACCGCAACCAGTCCGGCCCGGTGCGCAGGGGCGTCGGGATGAGCCTGCTGTGGTACAACACGGCGGTGTGGCCCATTTCGATGGAGGTCTCGAGCTGCCGGATGGTGCTGAACCAGGACGGCAGCGTCCAGATTCAGCTCGGCGAAACGGAGATCGGGCAGGGGGCCGACACGGCCTTCGCCCAGATGACGGCCGACTCCTTGGGCATACCCTTTGAAAGCGTGCACGTGATATCGACGCAGGACACGGACATCACCCCGTTCGGCACGGGGGCTTACGGCAGCAGACAGACCTACGTGGGCGGGGTGGCCATAAAGCGCACGGCTGAGTCCCTAAAGGGCAAAATATTGCGCTTCGCCTCGGAGCGCGCCGGCATTGCTCAAGACGCCCTCGACATAGACGACGGCTTCATAGTCCGCAAGGGCGCGCCGGGCAGCGAGCTTTTCTCCCTCTCCGAGCTTGCGACGGGCGTGCTGTACAGCACGGAACACTCGACGCACGTCACGGCGGAGGAGACCGCGCAGGTCAAGAGCAACGCGTACAGCTTCGGCGCTGGCTTCGCGGAGGTCGAGGTCGATATCCCGCTGGCCAGGGTGCGCCTCGTCGATATAGTGAACGTCCACGACTGCGGACGCCTGATCAACCCGCAGCTCGCTTCTGCGCAGGTACACGGCGGCATGAGCATGGGCATAGGCTACGGCCTGTATGAGAAGATGCTGTACGACTCCAGGACAGGTAAGCTGCTGAACGACAACCTCCTGGACTACAAGCTTCCCACCATAATGGATCACCCGCACCTTGAAGCGATGTTCGTCGAGAACCCGGAGCCCACGGGCGCCTTCGGCACAAAGGCACTGGGCGAGCCCCCGACGGTGCCGTGCGCCCCCGCGATACGCAACGCCGTGTTCCACGCCACCGGCGTCGCCGTAAACGAGAACCCCCTCACGCCGCACGTGCTGTTCCCGCTGTTCAGCGCGGCCGGGCTGATCGGCGATTTGGAGGCATAGCCATGTTTGACTTTGAAGCGGTATACGAGGCAAAGAGCGTCGCCCACGCCGTAGAATTGCGCGTCCGGCACCCGGAGGCGAAGATCCTGGCGGGCGGCAGCGACATATTGATAGAGACCAGGGCCGGAAAGCTGGCGGGCTGCTCCGTGATCAGCATATTCAAGTTGGACGAGCTGCGCGGCGTGTCGATGGATGGGGACGGGACGCTCAGAATAGGGGCGCTCACCAGCTTCTCGCATCTGACGCGCGACCCGCTGATCGGCCGCTGCATAAAGGTATTGGGCGAGGCGGCGGGCACGGCTGGCGGGCCGCAGCTCCGCAACATCGGCACCATAGGCGGTAACGTCTGCAACGGCGTGACGAGCGCGGACACGGCCAGCACCCTGATGGCGTGGGACGCGGTGATGGAATACGCCGGGCCAAGGGGGGTCAGGCGCGCGCCAATGCGCGAACACTACGTGAAGGCGGGCGTGGTCGCCATAGCCCCGGACGAGATACTGACCTCGATACTCATCCCGCGTGACAGCTACGAGCGCTGCTTCGGCTGCTACATAAAGTACGCCATGCGCGGCGCGATGGACATAGCGACGCTCGGCTGCAGCGTCAACGTGAGGCTGTCGGGGGACCTCGGGACGGTGGAGCGGATGCGCGCGGCCTACGGCGTCGCCGCCCCGGTGCCGGTGAGGGGGTTCAGCGCCGAGAGCGTCGCAAATGGCCAGCCTGTCTCCCCTGAGACGATAAATTCGGCTGCCGCGGCAGCGCTGTCCGACGTGAACCCGAGGAGCAGCTGGCGCGCCAGCAGGGAGCTCCGGCTGCAACTGGCGGAGGAACTCACGAGGCGCGCTTTCAGGGAATCCGTGATCAGGGCCGGGGGGATACTGTGATGCGCCAGTTCGCGACGATTCGGTGCACGATAAACGGGAGGGATACCGAGACATCGGTGGACGTCCGCGCCTCTCTCGCCGACATGCTCAGGGGCGAGTACAGGCTCACGAGCGTGAAAAAGGGCTGCGAGGTGGGGGAGTGCGGCGCGTGCAACGTCATCATAGACGGCGAGTGCTACAACTCCTGCATATACATGGCTATCTGGGCGGACGGGAAAAACATCCGCACCGTCGAGGGCCTGGAGGGGCCAGGAGGCGAGCTCTCAGAAATACAGCGCCTGTTCGTGGAGGAGGGCGCCGTGCAGTGCGGCTTCTGCACACCAGGGTTCCTGATGACCGCCACCGCGATACTGGAGTCCGCGCAGGGCGGGCAGAAGTATTCCCGGGACGATCTGAGGAGGGAGCTCAGTGGGCACCTCTGCCGCTGCACTGGGTACGAGAACATACTAAGGGCGGTCGAAAAGGCCGTGTCACGCACACTGCCGTAGGGGCGCGACTGCCCGCCCGCGGTTTCGCGCCAGTCTGTAAGGGCGCGCGTAAAAGGACGCCCCTGCTCGAAATTCGGCAAGGGCGTCCTTTTTACGCGATCAGCGTTCCTCTGGCTTATTTTACCTTCGACTCGGATCGCCTGCGGTCTGAGTCATATTTACGGGCGCGGCCTCTGTCGTGCCTGTCGCCCCATTCTGGGCGGTCCTGACGGCCGGATCTGCCGTAGGGCTTCCCGAACGACTTGGTTTCCCCCGCGTCTTTGGGCAGCAGCCTTATGGCGTTGCACACCAGGCCTTCCTTTGTCATGCGCGGTTTTCTCGACTCCAGGAGTTCTGCAGCCTTGGCGGAGAGGTCCACGCTGGCGGAGCTGTCGCGGAGACGGATGTTGCCTACGTCCTCGCGGCTGATCCCCATGGAGCGGCAGATGGCGCCCAGGAGCGCGCCGACCTCCCAGCCCTCGTTCCTGCCCTCGCCGAGCTGGATCTGGACGCCGCCGTCCATGCTGGCCCTGGCTGGCCTTCCTGTGCCACGCCGCTCAAAGCCCTGCCTGCCGCCGCCGCCGTCTGAGCGGTTTTTGTCCCTGTTCATCTCCGACTCGACATCGGTACGGATGGAATAGCCCTGGGGCTGGTCGCCGTAGGCCCGGGCCAGGAGCCCCGCGACCATCATGCGCGCGTCGTCGCGGGTCAGCACCTCGTCCGCCCAGTCATGGTAGTCCAAGGATCCCTGCGCGTGTTCCAGCAGGAGCGCCTCGAAGCGCACCTTCGCTTGTCCGGTGATCTCGCTGGCGTCCGGCGCTGGGATTATCTGCATCTGCATGTGTGAGTTGTGGGTCATCTGCCTGAACTGGCGCGACTCACGGCTGGTCAACAGGACGAGGTTAGACCCCTCGTGCCCGGCGCGGCCTGTGCGCCCGCTTCTGTGTACGAACGCCTCCAGGTTGCTGGGCAGGCCGAACTGTATCACGTGGCTCACAGCGTCGATGTCCAGGCCGCGAGCCGCCACGTCCGTTGCTACCAGTATGGACACCCTTCCGCCGCGCAGCGAGGACAGGGCGACGTTCCTCTCCCTCTGGCTCATGTCGCCGTGTATCGCGCAGGCCTTGAATCCCTCGTCGCACAGCCTGTCGGATATGTCCTGCGTCTCGACCTTCGTGGCGCAGAAGATGAGGGTGCGGGACGGGTTCTCCCAGAGCAGGACGTTGGCCAGCCCCTCGAAGCGCTTCCGCGCCGGGATGATGTACGTCTTCTGGGAGATGTTCTCGTGGCACGCCACGTCGGAGACGAGGGACACCTTGCGCGGCGCGTCGAGGTATCTGCGGGCCAAGGACGTGACCTCCTGCGGCATCGTGGCCGAAAAGAGCCATGTCTTCTCCAGGTTCCCCATGCCGCTCATGATGGCTTCCAGCTCGTCCCTGAAACCCATGTCCAGCATGTGGTCGCCCTCGTCTAGGACCAGCACCTTTATGCTGTCCGTCTTCAGCGAGTTCCTGCGGATGTGGTCGAGTACGCGCCCCGGAGTGCCTACCACGACTGCCGCGCCCTCGCGCAGCGTGCGGATCTGGCGCTCCATGTCCAGGCCGCCCACCAGCGTGGCGACCCGCGCCGAAAGGTCAGCGCCGAGCCAGGCGAACTCGTGCGCCGTCTGCTGGGCGAGTTCCCTGGTGGGGGACAGCACCAGCACCTGCGGCTCTTTCGTAGCGCGCTCCATCTTGTTGTAAATGGGGATGGCGAAGGCGAGCGTCTTGCCGGATCCGGTCCGGGCCTGCACTATCAGGTCTCCCTCTGTTAGCGTCTCGTCCTCCAGGATATGCACCTGAACAGGCATCGGCGATTCGAAACCCTTGCGCGCGATCGCCTTGAGCAGCTCAGGCCGGAGATTGAAGTCCTCAAAACTCGTAATTACTTTCTTCTCTTCAGTTTCAGTTGTCATATAGACCTCCCGTTTTCGCTTCCGCACAAAAAATCCCAATCATCGGTGCGGGCGCGGGCGTAACGCGAGGCCGTTCAAAGGATTGCTTGCGGTCGGATTTGCGATGTATGCCTGTTTGTCTCGGATAAGACTTCACAAGCCAGTTGTCGATGATACCACGAATCGCACCCGTGTCAAGGAGCATTTGCGCTAATTTTTTATCTACAGGCACTGACAATAAATCGGCTTTCCCTTATAATGGTCGCTGTTATTTTGCAAGATGAGGGAAACGCTGAGGGGGGTTTTATTTTGAATTTGCAGGAACTGGTCATGCGCCTGGAGTCTTTCTGGACTGGGCGGGGCTGTCTGTTGCAGCAGCCTTACGACGTGGAGGTAGGGGCTGGGACGATGAACCCGGCCACGACGCTGCGCGTCATAGGGCCGGAGCCGTGGAAGGTGGCCTACGTCGAGCCGTCGCGCCGCCCCACTGATGGGAGGTATGGCGAAAACCCGAACCGCCTCCAACACTATTACCAGTATCAGGTGATCTTGAAGCCAGCGCCGGACGACATACAGGATCAGTACCTCGACAGCCTGCGGGCGCTGGGCATAGACCCGGCGGATCACGACATCCGCTTCGTCGAGGACGACTGGGAAAACCCGACTACAGGCGCGTGGGGGCTCGGCTGGGAGGTGTGGCTGGACGGCATGGAGATAACGCAGTTCACGTACTTCCAGCAGATGGGCGGGGTGGACATGGATCTCGTCCCCGGGGAGCTGACCTACGGCATCGAGCGCATAGCGATGTACGTCCAGAAGGTGAATAACGTCTACGACCTCGAATGGGCCGGAAAAGTCAGGTACGGCGACGTGCATCACCGTTCCGAGGTGGAGGGTTCGACCTATAACTTTGAGCTGGCGGACGTGGACATGCTTTTCAAGCTCTTCGGCATGTACGAGGCAGAGTCAGCGCGTGTCCTGGAGAAAGGGATGGTGCTCCCGGCCTACGACTACGTGCTCAAGTGCTCCCACGCCTTCAACACGCTGGACGCCCGCAACGCGATAAGCGTCACGGAGCGCACCGGCTACATTGGGCGGGTCAGGGCCCTGGCCAGCGCTTGTTGCAGGGCATACCTGAAACAGCGCGAGGATATGGGCTTCCCGCTCATGGGCAAGTTCGACGCCGACGAGCAATCCGTGGGCGCCGCTTTAAGAGATGGCGAGGAGCCAGGGGGTGACGCGAGATGATCCTTCGAGATATCCTGTTTGAGATAGGCACGGAGGAAATCCCGGCCCGCTTCATGACCTGGGCGCTTTCGGAGCTGGAGCGCATCGCCGGGGAGGACCTAGCCGCGCTGCGGATCCCATATGAGAGGCTGAAAGTCGCTGGCACGCCGCGCAGGATCGTGCTTTACGTGGAGAATGCCGCGGAGCGGCAGGCGGATTTCGAGCAGTCCATCAAGGGGCCTCCGAGGACCCAGGCGATGGACGCGGGCGGGAAGTACACGGCGGCCGCCCTTGGCTTCGCGAAAAGCCGGGGCGTCGATGCGCCAGACTTGCGGTTCGAGGCGGTGGGCGGCGTCGATTATCTCTTCGCCACCATGCGGGAGTCAGGCAAGGAGACCGTGGAGCTGCTGCCTGGTTTCCTCTCAGGCTTGCTGAAAAAGCTCGTGTTCCCTAAAAACATGTACTGGAATGACTCGTCCGTGCGCTTCGCGAGGCCGGTCAGGTGGATGGTCGCGCTCTGGGACGGCGACTTGGTCCCGGTGAGCTTCGGCGGCGTGAACAGCGGTTACGCAAGCAGGGGGCACCGCTTCATGGGATCGCCCTCCGTGAATATCCCTATAGCGAAGGATTACTGGGGGATAATGGAGCGGGAGAGCGTGATCGCCGACCCGGCCCGCCGCAAGGAGATGATACTGGACAGCATCGGGGAGATCGAGAGGGAGATCGGCGGGACGGCAGAGCGTGACAGCGAGCTCTTGGAGGAGAACGCGCAGCTCGTAGAGTACCCTGTGCCGTTCCTGGGCGCTTTCGAGAGGGAGTTCCTCGACATCCCGGAAGAGGTGCTGATTGCCACCATGAAGAAAAACCAGCGTTACTTCCCTGTCCGCGACTCATCCGGCAAACTCATGGCAAATTTCATCGGCGTGTCCAACAACAGGGCGCGCGACATGGCCGTCGTCAGGGACGGCAACGAGCGAGTGCTGAGGGCGAGGCTCCACGATGCCGCGTTTTTCTGGAAGGAAGATCTGCAAAAGCCCCTCGAATCGCTGCTGCCAAGGCTCGAAAAGGTCCTCTACCAGGAGCGGCTGGGATCCGTCTACGACAAATCGGAGCGCGTCCGCGCCCTGGCCGCGCGCCTCGTAGCCAGCATGGGGTGGGACGACATCGCCCCGGCTGTGGACAGGGCCGCGCGTCTGGCGAAAGCGGATCTCGTAACGAGCATGGTCTTCGAGTTCCCGGAGGTTCAGGGCGTGATGGGCCGCGAGTACGCGAGGCGGCACGATGAGCCGGAGGCCGTCGCTGACGCCATATTCGAGCAATACCTGCCGCGTTTTGCCGGCGACGAGCTGCCGAAGGCCAGGGAGGGCGCGGTCATCGGGCTGTGCGACAGGGCTGACACGATCACGGCTATCCACAAGGCAGGCCTTTCCCCGTCCGGTTCTCAGGATCCTTACGGCCTGCGCCGGGCGGCGAGGTGCGTCAACGAGATAGCCTGGGGGATGGGCCTCGACATAGAGCTAGGCGCCCTCTTCGAGGCGAGCGGCGAGGCGCTGAGCGCCGGCGGCGATGTGATGGCGAAGGTCTTTGATTTTTACAGGAGCAGGCTGCACAACCAGCTCCGCGAGCGCGGCTACGGCCACGGGACGACAAGCCTGGCTGTTGCGTCCATGTGGCGTCGCCCGCTGCAGGCGCTCCGGATGCTGGAGGCTTTCGACGACGTGGCCGCGGCCGACTGGTTCGGCCCGCTGGTGCTCTCCGCCGTCCGCGTGAACAACATCCTGGGCAAGCTGTCGGACGCCGAGCTTGCCGCCGTGAAGCTGACGGGCGGTTTGAAGGAGGATGCGGAGAAAAACCTGAAGGACGCGCTGGACCGTCAAGGGGCCGTAGTGAGCGCCGCCCTGGCGCGGTATGACTGGAAAGCGGTCTGCCGCGCGCTATCTGACCTGTCGCCCGCGATATCCGGTTTCTTCGACGACGTGATGGTGATGTCAGACGACCCAACTGAGCGCGGCAACCGCCTGGCGCTGCTTTTGACGTGCCGGGACATGTTTGACTCCATAGGGGATTTCTCGCTTTTAAAATAGCTCTAACTCATATGATTTAGAATCGGAATAATATGGCGGCCCGGCTGTTGATCTGCCTGGGCCGCCAAAACTACAGTTTTCTGGCGAGCGATTCGAACTGTGCCGTTATTTTTTTCGAAGCTGCCTGATCCTGGCCGCCGCCTTCGGGCGGGGCGTGGAGGTCGAGCAGGTACGCCTTCCCGCCTCGGAACGAGATGACGACCCAGACGCTGCCCGGCTCGTTCCTGTAGCCCCTCGCGGCGCCCTGAGCGGCGTATGGCGCCCCAAGCAGCCTGTCCACGGCGTTTGTCTGCGCCCCTGGGGAAAGCCCCTGCAACAGCCCCGCAAAGTCGGTGGTGGCGTACCTCGTTACGAACGTCCTGCTCTCCTCGTTTCCCCTGTCGAACACCTCGTGGACCATAACGACGCGCCGCGCGGCCGCGTATACCGTATCCCTCTCGCGGAGCGCGGTGTCGGAATTTTTGTACTCGACTGCCGTGACCTTCCGCCAGCCCCCCTTGGCGAGCGCCTCGTTCGCATACAGCTCGTCGACCTTCCCGCCCAGCGCGTCGACGGCGCTCGCGTCGGCGTGACACGTGCGGGCAAAACCCGTAAAGAAGACAGAAAAGCATAACAAAGATACCGCGCACAAGGTAAACTTTTTGAGCATGCCCCTACACCTCCAGGTTCGAATGTCACTTTGGATTATGTCAGGCTGCGCTGGGCTTAAGTCCCTCCCCTCGCTCCAGACAAAGCCCATAGTACCACTTAAACCTCGTTTTTGCCGTGCCGCTGAATGCATATAACATCAAAAGCAATTTAGTTGCAAAACTACAAGAGATTACAACGACTCACTTTCATCGCCATCTGATAAATTCGGTAGTGTTTTCCACTTGCTTTTTTTTTAATAGATATGGTATAGTCATTTCACTCAGAACAATTATTCTTTTGGGCTTTAAAACGTTTGACCTGCTGAGGCATTCTTTGGCAATAGTTTTACGGTTGCACAAGCCGACTTTACAGTCGCAAAATGTCAGGTTTTAAAAAATCCAAAATCATATTACGCGGAGTGTGGTTGCTGTGGATTTAATCGAGCGTCATCCCATATTGGATTTTTCACATGGGGAGAAGGTGTCCTTCAGTTTCGACGGCAGGGACATGGAGGGATTCGAGGGCGAACCTATCGCTATGGCTCTTCACGCCAACGGCGTCAGGATCTACAGGAAAACCCCCGAAATGAGGCGTCCAAGGGGTTTTTTTTGCGCGATAGGGAAGTGCAGCTCGTGCTTCATGGTCGTGGACGGCGTCCCGAACGTGCGCACGTGCGTGACGCCGCTGAAAAGCGGCATGAAGGTTGAGACACAGAATGGCCGCGGCAGAGTGAACCTTTTTGCGGAGGAGGCGTCTTGATATGGAAGAGATCAGGACTGATGTCTTAGTGGTCGGCGGAGGGCCCGCTGGGCTGTCGGCGGCGGCGGAAGCGGCAAGCGCCGGGGCGGACGTGCTGATAGCCGAGGGGGATCTGCACCTTGGCGGGCAGCTGGTCAAGCAGTCTCATAAGTTTTTTGGAAGCAAGGACGAATTCGCCGGCACCCGCGGTTTTGAGATAGCGCGTCTGCTGCGCGACGAGATAGCGCAGTGCGGCGATCATGTGAAGATCATGCTCAACACCACCGTGAGCGGTTACTATCCTGACGAGAAGCTCGTAACCGCTATGGTAGGGGAGGAAGAGTACGTCCATATCTCTCCAAAAAAGATCGTCCTCGCCAGCGGCGCGCAGGAGCGCCTGATCCCGTTCCCCAACAACGACCTGCCCGGGGTGTACGGCGCTGGGGCTGTGCAGACCCTTATGAATGTCTACGGCGTCACGCCCGGCAAAAGGGTTCTCATGATCGGCGCCGGAAATATTGGCCTCATTGTAAGCTATCAACTGCTTCAGGCTGGAGTCGAAGTGGCCGCGATACTCGAAGCGATGCCGCGCATAGGCGGCTATTGGGTACATGCCGCAAAGGTGAGGCGGCTCGGCGTCCCGATACTTCTGAGGCATTCCATCAGCAGGGCTATCGGCGGCGATGTCGTCACCGGCGCGATGGTTTGCGAGCTGGACGAGAAATTCGCCCCGGTAGGGGAACCGCAAAAGGTGGACTGCGACACGATCTGCCTGGCCGTTGGCCTCACTCCGTCAAACGAGCTGCTCTGGCAGGCCGGTTGCAAGATGAAGTACGTGCCTTTCCTCTGCGGCCACGTTCCGTTCCGGGATAAAAACATGAGGACGTCGAACAGCGACATATGGATGGCCGGCGACGTCTGCGGCATCGAGGAGGCGAGCGCTGCCATGATAGAGGGGCGCATCGCCGGGATGAGCGCGGCGGCTTCCCTCGGATTCAAGGTCTCCTCCGAGAATTTCGAGGGCTGTCATGCCCGGCTGCATAACCTTCGTGCCGGGGAAGTGGGCGAAAAAATCCGCATCGGGGTATCGGGAGTCACAGTCGACGGATGGGAGGCGAATGTCTGATGAACGCGCCAAGGAGCTTTGAAAGCGGTGTTTTGACGGAGGAGCGCCCCGGCGCGGTAATGCCGCCTCAGGATCGCTGGAGGGAGCATAAGGGCGGGTTGGTCATAGTCGAATGCCCGCAGCGCATACCGTGCAACCCCTGCAATACGTCGTGCCCCACGGGGGCCATCATGCCATTCGCGGATATAAACGACGTGCCTCAGATTGATTACGCCAAGTGTACGGGCTGCGCGCTGTGCGTGGCCAAATGCCCAGGGCTCGCGTGTTTTGTGGCCGACCTTACCTTTGGAGACGGATTGGCCCTGATGAAACTCCCCTATGAGATGCTTCCGTCCCCCGCAAAGGGAGACAGGGTGGAGTGTCTCGGCAGGGCTGGCGAGAACGTGTGCCTCGGCAGGGTGGAGAACGTGACGGAACCCCTCAGGGACCGCACAAGAGTAGTCCATGTCAGCGTGCCTGCGGACAAGGTGAACGACGTAAGAGCGATAAGGGTGGTGTGAGCGATGAAGGACGACGATATCATCATATGCCGTTGCGAGGAGATAACGCAGGACGAAATCCGCTCCTGGATAGACAAAGGTTACAGGCGCTTCGACGAGCTGAAGCGGGTGTTGCGCGTCGGCATGGGACCGTGCCAGGGGAGAGGCTGCCGCGACATCATATTGCGGGAGCTAGCCAAGGCGACCGGGGAACCGCTCGATAAAATCCACCCCGGGACGATCCGCCCCCCTGTCAAGCCCATCAAACTCGCGCTATGCGCTTATGGCAAGGAGGCGGAACCGGCATGAGCGGGGACAAAGGCATGGACGGGAAGAGAACTGCGGACGCCATCATAGTCGGCGGCGGCGTTCACGGCGCTTCGGCAGCGTACCACCTTGCAAAAGAGGGGGTCAGCGTAGTCCTCTTCGAGAAGGAATACCTCTCGTCGGGCGGGTCGGGGCGCAGCGCGGCCGGTTTGCGGCAGCACTTCGGCACAGAGGTCAACTGCCGCCTCGCAAAGTATAACCTCGAATGTTTCCCGACCCTCCAGGAGGATCTGGGGGGCGAGTTGGATCTGGAGTTCACCCAGTGGGGCTACCTCTGGGTCGCCTACACCGAGGAGAGCATGACCCAGCTCAGGAAGAACGTCGCCTTGCAGCAGAGCCTCAGCATACCGTCCGAAAACCTGACGCCTGAGGAGATGAAACGGCGCTGGCCGTATCTCAACGTCGATCGCATGATCGGCGCCGCCTTCTGCGCCAAGGACGGGCACATAAACCCACATACGCTGACAATGGCTTACGGCAGGGCCGCGGAAAAGCTCGGCGCCAGGATAATGACCTACACGCCGGTCGAAAAGCTGCTGGCTTCCGGCGGAAAGATGACCGGCGTCCAAGTGGCGGGCGAGGTCTGGAGCGCGCCAAGGGTCCTGCTCACCGCGGGTCCGTGGTCGACGCCGCTTGCCGCTACCGTCGGGGTGGACCTGCCGGTCTCAGCCGAGAGGCACAACCTGCTCGTGACGGAGCAGATAGAACCGTTTAACTGCCCGATGACGCTCTGCCTTGACGACGGGGCTTACTTCAAGCAGGTCCCTAACGGTAGCTTTTTCTTCGGCAGGGACGACCCGGACGAGCCGAAGACGATGGAGTCTGGGAACAGCGCGAAGTTCCTGGAAGGCGTGACGAAGAGCGTCCTTCAGCGCATCCCGGCGCTAAGGGGCGTCAGGGTCGTACACCAATGGTCCGGGCCATACGACGTGACGCCGGATCACCAGGCGGTAATCGACTGGGCTCCAGTCGAGGGGCTTTGGGTGAACTGCGGCTGGAGCGGACATGGCCTCCAGTTCGGGCCGAGCGGCGGGAGGCTCGCCAAGGAGATGTTCATGGGAGAGAAGACGTTCGTCGACATTCACAACTTCCGCCTGAGCCGTTTCGAAGAGGGCGACCTATTTATGGAACCGGCGTTTATATGAGGCCAGGGTCATGACCGTCTATCGGATAAAGAGCAAATCCAGGTCGTGGGACGGCGAGCCCGTCGGCATATTGATCCTCGACGCGGCGTATCCCTGCATTCCGGGCAACGTGGGGAACGCGACGACGTTTGACTTTCCTGTGCGCTACAAGGAAATCAAGGGTTCCTCCATAGACCGCCTGCTCAACGAGCGCGACCCCGCGCTGCTGGCGCCGTTCATCCAAGGGGCAAGGGAACTGGAGGCGGAAGGCGTCGGCGCGATAACGGGCGCGTGTGGCTTCATGGCGCTGTTCCAGCCGCAGGTGGCAGCCGCGGTGAGCGTGCCGGTGTTCCTGTCAAGCCTTCTCCAAGTCCCATTCATCCGTCAGACGCTCAAGCCAGGGCAGAAGATAGGCGTGGTGTCGGCCAACGCCAGCGCGCTCACGGACGAGCACTTCAGGAACGTCGGTATTTCGCCCGATACCCCCCTTGCCGTCTATGGCATGGAGGATCAGCCTGAATTCAGGACGTCCGTCCTAGAGGAGAAGGGCACCCTCGACTCAGCCAAAGTAGAGGAGGAGATACTGTCGGTAACGGACAGGATGATCCGTGAAAACCCAGAGGTCGCCGCCATAGTCCTTGAGTGCAGCGATCTACCCCCATACGCTCACGCAGTCCGCATGGCAACTGGCTTGCCAGTGTTCGACTTCACGACGATGATCCGTCACGTCAAGAACGCACTGGTCCCTGTGCGGTACGACGGCGGATACATGTAAGAAGTCCGGTTCACAGCCGGGTGCCTGAGGGTAAAGATTTAAGCCCTCGCGGCGCCCGAGTCACTGAACGGCAAAAAGCCGTTCAGTGACTCGGCGTTTCCCACAGCTGGAAGGAGGTGACTGCCGGGTATTAAAGAAGTCGGCACATAACCACGGCAAGAAAACAAAATCTTTCACCGAAAAGGAGGTTATGGAATGTCAGAGATCAAGAAGGGCGGCGATCAGTTCGCCAGCAGATGGGGTCTTTTGTGTACGGTGCTTGGGATGGCAGTAGGGACCGGAAACATATGGAGGTTCCCGAGAGAGGTCGCCAAGAACAATGGCGGGGCTTTTATCATAGCGTGTTTTATCGCGATTTTCCTGTGGGCAGTGCCGCTCATCACCGCCGAGTCCGTTTTCGGCAAGAAGACGCGTATGGCCAACGCTGGCGCGTTCAAGACGCTGCTAGGGGACAATCTCACATGGATGGGCGCTTTTTGCGGCATGGTCTGTATCATGATAGGGTCTTACTACGGAGTGGTCCTGGGATGGGTCATGAAGTACATAGCCCTCATCGCCACGGGGTTCCTCGGACAGGTCGCTTCGGCCACTGACGGCCTAGCGCTCACAACGGAGGTCTGGAACTCTTTCGCGATGACAGCGACGCGCGAGGTGGACCCCGTCCCCGCGTGGCAGGCGGCTTTCTGGTTCTGGGGCGCGATAGTCATAGCGGCGCTGATAATTTATCGCGGTGTGCAGGGTGGCTTGGAGATCGCAAACAAGATCATGATCCCGGCTGTCTTCATTTTGCTCATCGTACTCGTCGGGCGCGTTGTGATGCTGCCCAAGGCCATCGATGGACTTCAGTACATGTTCCACATCGAATGGGGCGACTTCCTGAAGCCCAGGATGTGGCTTGCCGCCTTCACCCAGGCGGCGTGGTCCACCGGCGCTGGGTGGGGCATGTTCCACGTGTTTTTCGTGTACTCCGCCAAGGATGAGGACGTGCAGCTCAACGCCTTCACGGTGGCATTCGGCGACACCTCCGCCGCGATGCTCGCCGCGATGGTGGTCCTTCCCGCCGTGTACGCGCTCGCCCCGGATCCGGCGGCTGTCATGGCGAGCGGCGCGAACGGCCTCACCTTCATCAACCTGACCAACCTCTTCGCGAACACCCCTGGCGGGGTCTTGATGGCGGCGCTCTTCTTCCTGGCACTCTTCTCGGCTGCTTTGAGCTCGCTCATAGCGATGGTGGAGCTCGGCTGCCGCAACCTCATGGATATGGGCTTTACCAGGGCCAAGGGGACGCTGGTCACGGCGGTGTTCTTCTTGATCTTCGGCACGGCCTCGGCTCTCAACAATAACGTGTTTGAAAACCAGGACATGGTGTGGGGCGTCGGTCTCCTGGTCGTTGGTCTCTGCTACGCGTTCGCGGCCTGGAAGTACGGCGTCAGCAAGCTCTGGGACGAGGACGTGAGCCCGTGTTCCGACATGCACGTCAAGTGGATGTGGACCAGCCTGTATCTCTTCCCTCTGCTGTTTTTGTTTGTCTGGGGCTGGTGGATGTACGACGCGGCGAGCTGGTACCCCGGCGAGTGGTATAAATTCTGGCCCATCACCAAATACGTCTACACCCCCGGGGTCATGGTCGTGGAGTGGGGCATAATGTTCGCCGTCTTGATCGCTCTCAACAACGCTATGGCGAAACGCCTCGTCCACGGCAACAAGATCGATTGAAGGTTAATCCGGACGGAAGGGAGACGTTCAAATGCAGACATGGGTTATTAACATGATAATTCTCAGTTTGGTATGCCACGGATGCTTCGCCGGAGCGATCAAGCTCATGATGAACGCGGAGGCCAAGAAGCGCGCGAAGGGCTAGGCTTGGCGCGCGTCGTTGATTTGGAACTAGAATAAAAAAACTCAGGGGGCGCGGCGCGTAAGCGCGGCCCCCTATGTTTTAATCTTCTATATCCTGAATCCCTCAGGCATAGGGTCATCCGGTTCTATGACTAGCTGGTTAAAGCCCATGATATAGGCGTTGCCCGATATTTTGGGGATAATGGCCGGTATGCCAGCTACGGTCGTCTCCTCTATAATGCTCCCCTCGAAGACGGTATCTATGATGCTGTGATTTTCGAGCGTCATCCCAGGCTTCAATATGCCCTTCGCGTAAAGCTGTGACATGCGCGCGCTGGTTCCCGTCCCGCACGGGCTCCTGTCGACCTCGGCCTCGCCGAAGACAGTAATGTTGCGCGTCACCAGCCGCCCCTCACCCGCCGGCTCGGGCCTGGTCATGAGCACCGTGCCGTATATCCAGTTAATTCCTGGTTCCGTGGGGTGTTCGATCTTCTCCATCCTGCCAAGGGTTTCTTTTATCTCCATCGCGTAAGCCGAAAGCCTGTGCGTGTTTTCAGGCTTCAGCTCGACGCCCAGCTGGGACGCCTCGACGAAGACATAAAAGGCCCCTCCGAAACAGACGTCCGCCGTTACCTCGCCAACCCCGCCGACCGGGACCTTTATCCCGGACTTGTACAGAAAAGCTGGCACGTTGTGGAAGAACACGCTCTTGACGCGGCCGTCCCTTACCTCCACCATCGACGTCACGCGCCCCGCCGGTGCGTCGATTTTGAGCACGTTTACGCCCTCTTTGGAGGGGATGATGCCGGTGTCGAACACGACTTTGGAAACGCCGATGGTCCCGTGTCCGCACATAGTCCCCATGCCGCCGTTCTCTATGAAGAGGACGCCGATGTCCCCGTCGTCCGTGACGGGGGGCGTCAGTATCGCGCCGTACATCGCGTCGTGCCCGCGGGGCTCCCGCATTATCAATTTTCTGCAGTAGTCCAAGTTTTCAAGCACGTAGGCGCGTTTTTCGAGCATCGTCCGGCCTTCGATTTTCGGAAAACCGGACGTGACGATTCGAACCGGCTCGCCTGCTGTGTGCGCGTCAATACAGGTGATCATTCTGGTAAACTGCATGTTACGCCCCCCGCGCTGTCAATTTTTGGAAAAAAGATTTTGCGTCAGTCCATTTTACCATAACTGTTATGTGATATTATTCTGTAAAGAAGGTGTAAGACGTGAGCCGACGCATAAAAGAGAGGCCTGGATACGCCAGCGGATTTTGGGAGAAGATCTCGGGGCTTTTCCACGTAAGGACGGGAAGGCCTTTCAGTATGATGCTGGACAAGGGATTGGTATGGCTCGGGTGGGTCCCCAAGATGATGGACGGCGCCGGTAAGATCTTGCACATCTCAGACACACCTACCTGCATGTACGGATATCTCGCCCGCCTCCTGCGCCGCGTCAACCCCTCCGTCGTGATCCACACGGGCGATCTCGCCGACAACATCAAACTCGAGATGTACCCCGGCGAGGCGGAGAGATACAGGGCAGCCGCCAGGCGCATGATCGACATATTGGCCGCGCCTCACAGGAAGGTGATACTCGCCCTTGGAAACCACGATAAAAGAGAGCTGCTGCCCGACCTTCCGTCTCAGTGCGTCATCTGCGATAATGTCGCAGACATAACGTTATACGATCATGAATTCAGGATATCGCACTATTTTGAGCAGATCCTCGACAGGCCGGCAAGGTACAATCTGTTCGGACACTCTTTGGAGAGGTCGAGTTTTTCTGACGACGAGAAGAGGTGCTATTTGAACGGCATGGAGAGCATGAGGCTGATAAGCCCTGATTCCGACGTGGCGACCTTCAATTACCCGGCAGGCACCGACGCGGCCAGGCTGACCAGGCGAGGGCGCAGATGTCACTGACGGCGCGCGCGGCGAGCCAGTAATTATGCGCCGGGCTTCGTAGTAGCTGTATAGCGAGATAACATACCCTTAAGGAGTGTGCGATTTATGCTGTCCCTTGTCAGGAGCGGGCCTACAATTCTGAAAATCAGCGTTTCTGGGGATATTTCCTCGCTCGTTGGCGCAATAGCTGAAATTTCCTCCTCCAGAAAGGACAGCGATTTAGCCAGCGTCTTTGACACGATAGGCGAAGGCGACACGATGATTTACATTGACGACGAAGAGCGCGGCCGCACCTTGTCCTATCAGACTACGATCGCCCCGGCAGCCGTGCTATGCGACCTGATAAACGGGAAGCAGTGCGCCGCCGTCAAGCAGATAAGCCTCTCCCCGCCAAACATCGTAATGCGCCTCATCGGGAACATCGACGCGGCGATAGATCAAATAGCCGTTGATTTTAAGGCGCAGGAGGCGATAGGCACCAGCCTTCTTCAGCATATAGACGAGTCGTCCGTGCTGATAAATTTCACGTCGGAGCCTATAAACAGGCCTGTCCCCGTTTCGTTGTTTTACAAGAGGGGCCTTTTGGTGGACAAACCCCACGGGCAGCTTCTCATCTTCCTGCGCGCGAAGGCGCAGGAGTACCTCAATATCGCGATGGGCAGCCCGGACTGGAGCGAAGTGGAGGTAACCATGTTCGACGCGATGGATCAGTTCAACCTCCACTACAACAGGCTCATCACGGTGCTGCAAGGCCTCGACGTAGGCATAGTCGTGGGGGAGGCGTGGATCCCGGAGTACACGATCGCCATGAGGAAATCAGAGGTGTACCAGGTCCGTCTGCTCACTCCGATCCCGGCGCAGGACATCAAGAGGATCGCCCTGGCGCTGGAGTACGATGACAGCGGACGGCGTTTGGTGGATTTCGACGTGTATTTTAAAAAAAAGAAACTGAGCTGGTCGTCGGAACTGAAGCAACTCAAGGGCTACACCCGGGACGAAATAGGCGTTTTGCACAGGAAGCGCTTGTTATCGTCCCTGCCGGGCGAGGCGAAGGCGATGCTGCGCAAGCTGGATTCCAGGATAGACAAGAGCGGCCCCGGCAAATGAGGCAGGGGCGCGCTCGTGGCGGGCGGTCCTCGTTTTTGAGAATAGGGCGATAAACATCGCGCACCCATATCGATGGAAAACTGGGTAATATTTAGTAATTCTTTCATAAAATAACCCTTAATTATTTTTACAAAATGGACGAACCTGTATCAAAAACTACGCTTGACAGCGCAATAAATATCTTTTATTATGGCGCTCGCTCTGCGATTCCCTCTTAGCGTCAAAACCTAGGCACCCAATAATCTATTTAAACGAGGAGAGGTTTATATGGAAGCGATTCAAGGCTTGTTGATGACGTTTTTCACCAAATCCAACGGTTTTCTCTGGGGATGGGGCATGATATGGCTTTTGCTGGGGACGGGGATCTTTTACACGGTGCGGCTCGGGTTTCCGCAGATTAAGTTCTTTACCTACATGTTCAAGGTGACGCTTGGCGGGAGAAAGCAGGGCAAGGGCGGCGGGATCACGTCGTTCCAGGCGCTCTGCACGGGCCTCGCGGCCCAGGTCGGGACGGGCAACCTGGCCGGGGTGGCTACGGCGCTCGTGTCCGGCGGGCCTGGGGCTATCTTCTGGATGTGGATGACGGCGCTGGTGGGGATGGGCACGATCATGGCAGAGGCGATCCTGGCGCAGGTGTTTCGCGTGGATAACGGCGACGGCACGTTCCGGGGCGGCCCTGCTTATTACATCGAAAAGGGCCTCGGCCAGAGGGGGATGGGCATACTCTTCTCGATATGCATCATCACGTCTATGGCGTTTATTTTCAACGCTGTTCAGTGCAACTCGATAGCAGCCGGTTTTTACGGTGGCTTCGGCGTTGATCAGCGGGTCTTGGCGGCCGTGATAATCGCCCTTACCGGGCTCGTGATTTTCGGCGGGCTGCGACGCATCGCCCGCGTCGCCGAAGTCGTCGTCCCGCTCATGGCCGCCATTTATCTCCTGGCGGCGTTCTACGTCGTCTTGACGCACATCTCGCAGATACCCGGCGTGATTAAGCTGATCATAAGCAGCGCGTTCGGGGCAAAGCAGGTCGCGGGGGGCGTTCTCGGACACACCGTGGCTACGGCGTTCAGGTACGGTGTCGCGAGGGGGTTGTTCTCCAACGAGGCCGGGATGGGTTCCACGCCTAACGCTAACGCGACGGCCGATGTCGCGCACCCTGCCCGCCAGGGCTTCGTAGCCATGATGGGCGTTTTCGTCGACACTATAGTGGTCTGCACGGCAACGGCGGCTATCGTGCTCCTTTCCGGCGAACTCGGCTCCGGGAAGACCGGCATAGAGCTCACGCAGCTCGCCACGAAAGCCGCGTTGGGCAATTTTGGCCCAATACTCATCGCCAGCGCCATATTCTTCTTCGCGTGGACATCCATACTGGCCAATTATTATTACGGCGAGAGCAACATAGGCTACATATTCCCCAATGCCGGCAAGACGGGCATGACCGTCTACAGGGTCGCCGTGCTGGGGATGCTTTACTTCGGGGCTGTCAGCAACGTCCCCCTCGTCTGGGAGATGGCGGACTTCTTCAACGGCATAATGGCGCTGATAAACCTGGTGGCGATACTGCTCCTGTCCGGCGTCACGTGCAAGGTCTTCGCGGATTACGTGAGGCTTCACGCTATGGGACAGGACGACCCGGTGATTGACCCTGCGTTTTTGGACAGCTTCAAAAAGAAATAGCGCGGTCGCGGTGCGGAACGATGGAAAACAATCAGGAACTGCAATCGCTTTTGGATAGGACCGTGGCCGTCTGCCGCTCGCTCACTGGGGACGGGCGGCAGGCCACCTACATACCGGAGCTCGCCACAGTGGACCCGTCGCTATTCTCGGTTTCATCGGCCACGCTCGGCGGGGCCCTCGTCTCGTCTGGCGATACCGGCGCGCGCTTTTCGATGCAATCCATGTCGAAGGTGATGTCTCTCTCCTTCGCGCTGGAAAAGTTCGGCTACGACGAGGTGTTCTCGCATGTGGGGATGGAACCCTGCTCGGAGCCGTTCAACTCGATAATGAAGCTGGAGATGACGTCGAGCACGCCGCTCAACCCGTTCATAAACTCCGGGTCTATAGTGATAGCCGGGCTGATCGCCGGACGCATCGGCGCCGGCGCCATGGAGGAGATGCTCGATTTCGCGTCCAGGATGACGGGGAGCAAAAACGGACTTGCCGTAAACGAGCGCGTCTACATGTCCGAGAGTTCGACGGCGGACCGCAACCGCGCCCTCGCGTACTTCATGCGCAGCTCTGGGACGCTCTCCTTCGAGGTCGAAAAGAGCCTCGACCTGTACTTCCGGCTGTGCAGCATCGAGGTGGGCACCGATGACCTGGCGGTCATGGGCGCGACGCTCGCTAACGCCGGCGTGAACCCCCTCACAGGGGAGAGGCTAACGTCGGTAGACACATCCTACACGGTGACCGGGATCATGAGCGTCTGCGGGCTGTACGACGAGTCCGGGTGGTTCGCGGTGAAGGCCGGGATCCCGGCCAAGAGCGGCGTGAGCGGCGGGATCGTCTGCGCCGTCCCTGGAAGGATGGGGCTTGCCGTATTCTCTCCCCCGCTGGGCAAGGGCGGAAACTCCGTGGCCGGAGTGGAAGCCGTCTCCCGTCTGTCCATGGAGCTGAAGCTCCGAGGCATGTGATTCTGTGTCATAACGCCAGCAATCAAAGATATGATATTCAGCTTGTTTCAAGTCCGCGCAAGATGCCAGGCTTTTCGGGCGAACGCAGCGAACCGGCGGCCGACAGGACGTCGGACGAGCGACACTAGTAAGCGCAAAGACGCCGTTTTTGGGCGGCTTTGCGCGGCAGGGATGTACTATTGTCGCGGTCCGGTTCGCGAAGAGAGCCGAAAAGCCTGGCATCTTCTTCTGTCTAATTCTATTTTTTTATGAATTTCTGGTATATGGTCTCGATCACGACGGCTATCGCGTTGTCGCCGGAGACGTTGCACGCCGTGCCAAAGCTGTCCTGCGTTATGTAGAGGGCTATCAGGAGGCTCGCGATGGCGCTGTCGGACGGTATGCCCACCAGCGGGAGGAACGGCAGCGCCGTCATGATGGAGCCGCCCGGCGCGCCAGGGGAGGCCATCATGGCGATCCCCAGCGTCATGATGAACGGCACGATGATCCCGAGGCTTATCGGCATCTCATACATCAAGAGGACGCTTGTGACGCAGCTCGTGATGGTGATCATGGAGCCAGCCATGTGGACGTTGGCGCAGAGCGGTATGACGAAGTTGCGGATCTCCTTCGACACCCCGTCCGCCTCGGCGCACTTCAGGTTGACCGGGATGGTCGCCGCCGAGGACTGGGTGCCCACAGCCGAGAGGTATCCGGGGATCTGGTTTTTCATGAGCGTGACCGGGTTCTTCTTGCTGACGGAGCCGCCCACGGAAAAGGCGAGGGCGAGGAAGATGAGGTGCATCGCTATTACGGTCAGGAACACCTTCCACAGTATGCTGAGTATGGCGAACGTCTGCCCGCTCACCGTCATATTTATGAAGGTGCCGCAGATATAGAGCGGCAAAAGAGGGATGATGACGTTCCTAAGGACGGCGTTGATGACGTGGGAGAAGTCGCTGATGGCGTTGTAAAGGGAGTCAGTGATCTCCCTGCCCTTCATGCTGCTGATGCAGAGCCCGAGCACGAACGACAGCACGACCGCTGAAATGACGTCGAGGAGCGGCGGCATGGGGATGCTGAAAAACGGCTTGAGCATCCCGGCCTCCGGGTCGCCTATGCTGTTCAGGAGGTCTGGCGTGATGAAGTGCGGGAAAAGGTTGATGGCCACGAAGAAAGCGCAGGTGCCGGCGAAGAGCGTGGAGCCGTAAGAGATGCCGGCCGTGGCTGCCAGGAGCTTGCCAGCGCCCTGGGAGAGGTCGGCGATGCCCATCGTCACAAAGGCAAGGATCATGAGCGGTATGATAAATTTCAGGAAGGAGCTAAAGATAGAAGCCAGCGTAACGATGAGCCTGTTGAGCGGGACGGGCGCGTAGCTCCCCAGGATGATGCCTATGATTATTGCGATGATTAACTTTGGTACCAGACCTAGCTTTGACATACTCAAATTAAAAGACCTCCTATTTAATTTTTTGAACTGCCCAGCCAATTGACGGCAGCAGCCCAATATATCTATGCTAGCATATTCTAAAAATTAATAATAAGTATTTTGAGTGATTGTTACGTGAACTGTGGCGGATCCTCCCGAAGCGGCTGGGAAATTTCGTGAAAATTGTGACAGTAGTTGATAAAACTGGCGTTTCTGATGGTAAAATGCTTTTCTATAAGCAATGGCAGCGAACTACGGGGCAAGACCCAAAAAACTACGGAGGTGGCGGGAGAGTTGACAAAGGCGGAGTTAGTAGTTGAAGTGGCAAAATCGGCGGGCGTGACGAAGGCGAAGGCGATATCGGCAGTGGACGCGTTTTTCCAGGCTATCCAAGCAACGCTCGCAAAGGGCGAGAAAGTACAGGTTGTCGGATTCGGCACGTTTGAGCCACATCAGCGCGCTGCGCGCAAGGGCCGCAACCCTCAGAAGCCGGAGGAGATGATCGACATCCCGGCAAAGACCGTCCCTGTGTTCCGCGCGGGCAAGGCGCTGAGGGAACTGGTGAACCAGCCGAAAAAAAAGAAAAAGTAAAACGTCCTTTTCTGCCTGAGCGAATGAGCGGCGCCGCCAAAATTGAACTGGCGGCGCATGTTTTCATTGCGTGTGCGGCAAAACGGTTTTTATCATATAATGAGTTGTCGCCGCAGCGATGCGCGAATTCTTTCAGTAGGTTGAGAGGTGTTGCCCTATGTGGGGAAAGGATATAGGCATAGATCTTGGCACGGCCACAGTGTTGATCTTTATCAAGGACAAGGGCGTCGTGCTCAGGGAGCCCTCTGTCGTGGCAATGGATCAGAACAGCGGAAAGATCCTGGCCGTGGGGGACGACGCGAAGCAGATGCTTGGGCGCACGCCCGGCAACGTCACAGCCGTGCGTCCCTTGAAAGACGGGGTAATAGCGGACTACACGATGACCGAGGTCATGCTCAAGCTCTTCATCCGAAAGGTGACGGTGGGCATCGAGAGGATCATGAGGCACCGTGTGATGATCTGCGTCCCGTCCGGCGCCACGGACGTCGAGAGGAGGGCCGTGCTGGAGGCTGCGATCGAGGTCGGCGCGAAGGAGGCCTACCTCATCGAGGAACCCATGTCGGCCGCAATCGGCGCGGGCCTGGACATAGCCGAGCCGAGGGGCAACCTCGTGGTCGACATCGGGGGAGGCACTACGGACGTGGCCGTCATATCCCTAGGCGGCATAGTCATAGCGGAGTCGCTCAGGGTGGGCGGCGACAAGTTCGACGAGGCCATAACGCGCTACGTCAGGAAACAGTTCAACTTAGCCATAGGGGAGCAGACAGCCGAAGAACTCAAGGTGCGTATCGGCACATGCTTCCCTGCCGCCGGCGAGGAACTGAGCATGAATATCCGGGGCAGGGACCTCATCCAGGGCCTGCCGCGTCAGGTCACGATCACCAGCACGGACGTGTCGAAGGCTATCGAGGAATCCATCGGCACCATAATTAACGGGATAAGGCGCGTTTTGGAGCTAACGCCGCCGGAGCTCGCTGCCGATATTATTGACAGGGGCGTGATCCTGACAGGCGGAGGCGCTCTTCTGAGGGGCCTCCCGCAACTGGTGATGCATCAGACGGAGATTGAAACGGTGGTAGCGGATTCTCCGATGGAGTGCGTGGCGCTGGGGACAGGGAAAGCCCTCCAGACCCTCGATAAGTTCAGGGAGTCCGGCACCGTCCTCTCCGCGATAAGGAGGGGCGGCCGAAGAAAATAGCAACCGGGAGGGAACGCCATGTTCAGGGGGATTTATGAGGGAGCTTCGGCGATGCTGGTTCAGGAAAAGATGCTGGACGTCGTCGGAAACAACCTGGCGAACGTCGACACGGCTGGTTTCAGGGCCAGGGTGGCCGTCAATAAATCCTTCCCGGAGGTTCTCATGGACCGGGTGGAGCGTTACACGATAGTGGACGAGGCCGTAAACGAGGAGATGGGCGACAGAAAGTTCTTCCCCTACGTGAAAGGGCGCGTCACGATAGGAAGCATGCCTCTGGCGAACGTGCTGAGCGAGACCGTGATGTCTCGTCAGCCGGGCGTCGTGCAGACCACGGATAACCCCCTTGACGTAATGATAAACGGCGAAGGTTTCTTCGTTGTCGAGGACGGCAACGGCAACACCTTCTATACGAGGGCCGGCCACTTTCAGAAGGGGCCGGAGGGGCAGCTCGTCACTCACGACGGCGAGTTCGTGATGGGCGATGTGGGCAGGGTCGAGCTGGGCGAGGCCACGCGCTTTTTCGTGAGCGAGACGGGGCAGGTTTACGGCGACAACGAGCTCATAGGGCAGCTGCAGGTCGTGTCGTTCCCAAGCCCGACGTACCTCCGCCACGAGGGGCGGTCGCTCTTATCCCAGACTTCGGATTCCGGCGCGCCTGAGCCGGTCGAGGAGAACTTGAGCGTAATAGGGGGCGCGCTGGAGAAATCCAACGTCGAGGTAGTCTCGGAGATGGTCAGGATGATCGAGGCCAACAGGGCATACGAGGCCGCAGGGCGAACGGTGAGCATCCAGGACGAGCTAACCAGCAGGCTCTTCACGTCGTTCGGGAGGCCGTCATAAAATCGACTCGTATAACGAGCAATAAGCGGGGGGTATAGAAATGCTACGTTCTCTTTGGGCCGGATCGAGCGGCATGATAGCACAGCAGACGCACCTCGACGTCGTGGCGAACGACCTCGCCAACGTCAACACGTCCGGGTTTAAGAAGATCCGCGCCGACTTCCAGGATCTGATCTACCAGATCAACAGGGAGCCGGGCGCGCCGGTCGAGCCGGACTCCATGATCCCGACTGGCATACAGGTGGGCCTTGGGACGAAGGTCGTGGGGACGACACGGATGTTCTCGCAGGGCTCCCTCCAGGTGACCGATAACCCGACGGACGTGGCCATAACTGGCGAGGGCTTCTTTCAAGTGACGCTGCCGGACGGCACTATCGCCTACACGCGCGACAGCAACTGGAAGATCGACGCGAACGGGCAGGTAGTGACCCACGACGGTTATCTCCTTGAGCCCGCTGTGGTAATCCCGGACGACGCCACTGACTTCTCCGTCAGCCCCACCGGCGCCATCACCGTCCGCGTGGTAGGGGCGGTCGAGCCAGAGGAGGTAGGCCAGCTCGAGCTAGCCCGCTTTATCAACCCCGCCGGGCTCAGGGCCGTGGGCAAGAACCTCTTCATCGAGACCGCCGCCAGCGGCGCGGCCATAGTCGGCAACCCAGGCGACGAGGGGTACGGCACCGTAGAGCAGAATGCGCTGGAAATGTCGAACGTGCAGGTAGTGGAGGAAATGGTCGAGATGATAGTCGCGCAGAGGGCCTATGAGGCTAACTCCAAGACCATCTCCACAGCCGACGAGTTCCTCCGGATAGCGAACAACCTCAGGCGGTAAGGCCTGGTAGGGCAAAAAATGAAGCGTATTACGGCAAAAGCGGCAGGGAAGGTATCGGTAAGCGCCATTCTGGCGTCGCTTTTGCTCACGTGGGCCGCGTACGGGGCGCTGGCCAGCGACCTTCTGGTGGAGCTGCCAGGCGCGATAGAGGCCAGGGACGGGGCGTTTTACCTTGGTGAGTACGCCGACATCACGGGCGACGGCGATATCGCGTCTGGCGCCTCGATGGCCGTGATCAGCCCATCAAACGGCGAGTTCACGGCAGACGACGTGATCGCCGCTTTAGGCGCGACTGAGGCAGCAGGCGCCTCCGCTTCCATCCGTATGCCGGACGCCGTGAGGGTGTTGCCCGAGTCTGCCGTAGCGGCGGAACTGAGGGCTATGACCTCCTGGAAGTGGCGCATCGACGTAACCGGCGCGGAAGGTCTCGCCCCCGGCGCTTTTTCCCTCCCCCCGAACGTGCTGCCAGGGGCTAAGTCCATCACGGCCAAGCTCATAGAGCCTAACGGTGACAAGGCGAACAAACAGATAAAGCTGCGCTGGTATCAGCCCGTGGTTTACTCTGAGTCATCTCTCCAGAGGGGCGCGCGGCTCACCCCACCCGCGCTGAGGCACCGCATAGGGACGGCGGGGATGTCGCGCCCCCTCCTGTGGGACGCGGACCAGCTCACTGGCGCCGTCCTGCGCAGGGGCGTCCGGGCCGGGGACGCCATAGCCCAGAGCGACGTCCGGGACGCGCTCGTAGTGAGAAGCGGCGCTTCCGTGAAGCTCGTGGCCTCAGTGGGCGGCCTGGGCGTCGAGGTGATGGGCATAGCGCTCCAGCGCGGCGGCAGGGGCGACGTTATAAAGGTAAGGAATTTATCCACCAGGAAAATTCTGACCGGGACTGTAATAGACGCCGGGCGAGTGTCGATAATATATTGATTGGAAAATTTCATGACGGCAGGCAATAGGGAGGTATCCCCATGAGGATCAAACATACGGTTGTTTTAATCTCGGCGGCGCTGTGGCTTATGTCCGCTTGCGTTTCGCCAGCCCCCGCGAACTCGCTGTGGGAGAATGACGGCAGCCTCTTCCAGGACACGAAGGCTTCGAGGCTGGGAGACGTGGTCACGGTAAGGGTGAACGAGAGCATCAAGGACAGCGACGAGGGGAAGACGAGTTCCAGCAAGACGACGGACGAGGACGTCAAATCTGGCTTCGGGATAATGAATTTCATAAAGGCGTTCGGGATCGGCTCTTCGTCGTCGATGAGCAGCAACACCAAGATAGAGCGAACCAAGACGATAAACGCGGTCTTCACATGCCTGATTGTGGACGTGCTGCCCAACGGGAATATGGTCATTCAGGGCGACAGGAACCTGACGAGCGGCATGGAGAAGATGAACGTCCGCTTCTCCGGCGTGGTGCGCCCGCAGGACATAGGCCACGACAACATGGTGGACAGCAACAAGGTCGCGAACGCGGAGGTCGCCGTATCAGGGAAGGGGATCGTGTCTACCACCCAGCGCCCTGGCATAATCAGCCAGATCATGAAGGCGATTTTCTGATTTTATTGCCAAGAAGGCCGTTTTTTATATTCAGCGCCTGAAGGGTGACGATTTAAACCACGGCATCGATCATGGAGGACGAAGATGAAAAAAAACGCCGGCAACGCGAATAAGATGACTGCGGCGAGGCTGATATGCCTGGCCGCGCTTTGCCTGACGCTCTGGCACGCTCGATCGGAAGCGGGCGAGATACAGCCCATGGTCCGGCTGAAGGACATTGCGACGGTCGAGGGCATACGCGAAAACCAGCTCGTCGGGATGGGTTTGGTCGTCGGCCTCCAGGGCACAGGCGACAAGGGGCAGATGGCGATGCAGATGATGTCCAACATGTCCCAGCAGTTCGGGGTGACGGTGGATCCGAAACAGATCCGCAGCAAGAACGCCGCCGTGGTGACGGTCACCTGCCAGCTCTCGCCGTTCTTGCTCCCAGGCCAGAACACGGACGTGGTGGTGAGCGCCATCGGCGACGCCAAGAGCCTCGAAGGGGGCGTTCTCATACAGACACCGCTCAAGGCCGCCAACGGCCAGGTCTATGCCGTGGCTCAGGGGCCGCTGACGCTGGGGGGCTGGTCTGACAGCGGTTCGGCCTCGACCGTGAAGAAAAACGCGATCACCGTGGGCCGCATACCCAACGGCGCTATCGTCGAGCAGGGCGTCGAGATGGATTTCTCCGGCGACGGCGTGATAAACCTGCTGCTCCGGCAGTCTGACTTCACGACGGCAGGAAGGGTCGCCCGCGCGATAAACGAGAGGTTCGGGGATGTCGCCCGCGCCATAGACTCAAGACGCGTCGAGGTGTATCTGCCCCGGAACTACGCAAGCTCGCCCTCGGCCTTCGTGGCGTCCATAGAGGGGATTTCGATCCGGCCCGACACAGTAGCCAGGGTCGTGGTCAACGAGCGCACCGGCACCATCGTAATGGGAGGCAACGTCAGGATCGGCAACGTCTCCGTGGCGCACGGGAACCTCATGGTGCAGGTGCGGGAGAACCCGCAGGTGAGCCAGCCAGGCGCGTTCAGCCCAGGGAACACCGCGGTCACCCCGCAGACGGACATCACGGCCAGGGAAGAGCGGCCTGAACTCGTCGAGCTGCCCGCCACCTCCACTGTGGGGGATCTGACGGAGGCCATGAACGCCGTAGGCGCGTCTCCACGGGATCTGATCGCGGTGCTGCAGGCCATGGACCAGGCCGGGGCGTTGCACGGCGAGCTCATCATACAGTGAGCGGCGCGGAGGCACGGGAATGACTGAGGCTATAAACGCCCCAAAGGCTCATCGCGAGACGATAACGACGGCGGAGTACCGCCGCCAGGAGAGGGCGCTGGAGACCGCGTGCAAGCAGTTCGAGGGCACGATGTTCTCAAAGCTCTGGAAGGACATGATGAAGACCGCCCGCAACCCGCTCGGCCCGGAGAAGAAGCGCGAGTTCGCCCCTCTTGAGGACACGGTGGTGGAGATGGTGTCGGAGCATCTCAGCGAGAGCAGGGGCGTGGGCGTGTGGAAGGTCCTCTACGACCAGCTCCACGAGCGTCTGCCGCTCCCCGAGGAGCTGCGTGAGGAAAAGGCTGCGGCCCTGGCGGCGTCCGCCGAGGCCAAGTCGAAGGAAAAGCTGCGGCCGGACGAATAACTATCGCATACGACTGTCGGCTGCTTCGAGGAGAAAATCCTTGCGCTGCACGAATCCAAGAGATCTTATGCTGCTTTAACCATGCCATGCCAACGATGAACGCAATTTTGTGATGAGCCGTTTAATTTTATATAAATAGGGTAACGAAACTGGTGCTCACTGTTCACCTCGGATAATTCCGCGTAAGTGGGAAAAGAACCCGTGTAGTATAAAGCATATACCCCCGCGCCTATAAACGCGTCAGGTGGCAATATCTGAACGCCAATTTCCAAAAGCGCGTCAGCGACGCTCTCGCCCAGGTTCCGTTTATCTAGTGGGTTAAACGGCTTTATAGCCGGAGGAGTCTCTTTTGAGGCCATATTCGTCCAACCTTTCCAGTGCGCTAGCCATTGACACTCCAATTATATTAGCCAATCTGACCGGGACGGCGTTGCCTATTTGGCGCATGCTTTCTGTCCAAGA
>JAIRNC010000095.1 GCA_031258255.1 Synergistaceae bacterium | reverse complement strand
GGCTATCCTGAACTGGTACTTCTCCGCCTCCCCCGCGCCAGGCGTCCCCAAGACCCTGCCGGGGACAGCATCCGTGCTGAAGGCGTGGCTGTAGATCCGCGCGCCGTTCGAGCCGACCTGCAGCGCAAACGACCCGTCGATCCCAACAGGGTCGGCAGGCAGGGCGACAGGGAAACGCTCGCCGCCCTTGCCCACGGTCCAGAAGAGCTCGTCAGCCGTGCGTATCACCTCAAGGGTGTGAGTCCCGTCCAGCGAGCAGACTTCCGCGCCCTTGGCCCCCTGCTCCACTATCGCGCCCGCCACGCCAGGATCGCTCGTCACGTCGAACTGGTTATATTCGACCTGTACGTCGTAGTAACCGCCGTTCGCCGGGTTGCTCACGAGCATCAGGTGCCTGGCGGACGCGCCCTGTACGATGGTCCTGCCTCCCAAGAATATCTTGTAGTCGCCGTCCATCTCGTCCACGCCCGTGCCGACCTCCGCGCCGGTGAGGCGGATGAGCTTGTCTGCCAGGAGGTCGCGCTCGTCAAGGAGCGCGTTGGGCTCGCCCCCGGCGAGCCGCACCTTGCGGATGCCGTCGTTCAGCATGGCTATGCGGTCTATGTAAGAGTTGGCGTCCTCCACCATCGACTCTATGTCGCGGTTCAGCTCCTCGCGGTACGACGCGTATGCCGAATAGAGGTCGCCAGTGAACTCAGCGAGCGCGTCGGCCTCCTGGAGGAACGCGCTCGCGATGGACGCGTAGCCCTCCTCTGGGCGCTTGCTGACCTCCTCAAGCGCAGTCCAGAAGGAGTCCAGGTAGTTGTTGAGGGACTTTTCGTTCGCGCCCACTATGAATTTCCCTACACGGGTCACGCCGGTCGCCGTCGTCTCCCAGAACGCCTGATCCACTGTGGCGCGCCTGTACTGCGCGTCGAGGTACAGGTCGCGCATACGCTCTATCGCGGTGATCTCGACTCCAGTGCCGAGATAGCTGACGTTGACGGACGAGACGAGCCCCGGGGTCGCCTGTGGCTTCACGACCTGTCGGCTGTAACCCTCCTTGGACATGCCGCTGATGTTTATGCCGCTCGTCTCCATGCCTTTCTTAAAGTACTCGTTGGCCCTGCGCCCCGTCTCGATGCCGTGATACGTGCTGACCATGAACAATCCCCCTATACGCGCAGACATAAAAACGAAAGAAACAAATCCGTCTCCTTCGTTAATATCGACATGCCGCGCCTGAAACTTATGGGGTTCAGCATCATTGGCGTACGTATTGACAGCGGAGTTTAAACAGCGTATCATGATAGATGCTTACTAAAGAATTATTATCGTAATAAAAAATTATAACTCCGCCGTTTTGGGAGGGAGTAATTTGATGACACCGAAGGGAAAGGTGCGGCAATTCATTCCTCTTGTTGATTTTATTGCCGAGGCACTGGGTCCCAACAGCGAGGTCGTCCTGCACGACACCGGCGATCTCGAAAGATCTCTCGTCGCCATACGCAACGGGGCGCTCTCGGGACGGGAGGTAAATTCGGGGATGTCCGAATTCGCGCGCGAAATTCTGAGCGAAGGCGAGCGGACCGGGAAGCAATTTATCAGCAACTATCTTGGCAAATCTTACAGCGGCAGCAAATTTCTCAAATCATCCACTTTTTTCATCAGGGACGAGGACGACAAAATAATCGGAATGCTCGGCATAAACACCGATCTGTCGGCTTTATCCGAGGTACACAGAATATTGGGGCAAATGCTGGACGTCGGCGCCATTGGGGAGACAGGGGCGGAGGAGGGCAATATCTCCATACGCGAGACGGTCCTGGCCGTCATAGATCAGGTCATTGGCCTGTATGACACCGACCCGGCAAGGATGACGACCGATGAGAAAAAAAACGCGGTGGACGCGCTGAACGAAAAGGGCGTATTCCTGCTGAAAGGGACCGTCTCCGCGGTTGCTTCCAGGCTCGAAGTATCGGAGCAGACTATCTACAGGTACCTGAAGTAAAGGGGGTTTTTGATTCGTGCGCACAGCGCCATTACATAAACAGCTTCACTAACGGACAGGCATATTGAGGAGGAGAGTTGGAATGTCAGAAGAGATATTGAAAAAACTCGAGGAGGCAATGTACGATGGCGAAGCGGATCTGGTCGGCACTCTGACGGAGCAGGCATTGAATGAAGGGGTCGCTCCGACTGACATCATTGAGAAGGGGGGCATAGTGGCGCTGGATCGCCTGGGAAAGGATTTCAGCGAGATGATAGTATTCCTCCCGCAGTTGATGCTGGCCGGCGATGCCATGAACAAGCTTCTTCAGATAGTGAAACCTCACCTTTCGGAGAAAGATAACATCGCTCATGGCAAGGTGATAATAGGCACTGCGAAGGGCGATTTCCACGATATAGGGAAGAGTCTCGTGGCAACGCAGCTCGCTGTCAACGGTTTCGAGATAATGGATATCGGCACCAATGTCAGCACCAACGAGTTTTTGCAGAAGGCAGAGGAGATGGGGGTTGACATTATCGCCATCTCATCGCTGCTTACGACGTCGCAATATTACATGGAGGACTGTATCAAGCGTCTCAAGGACGAAGGCAAGAGGGGTAAGTACCACGTAATAGTCGGAGGCGGTCCAATCCGGCCTCCGTATGCCGAGCAGATTGGGGCGGACGGGTATTCGAGAACCGCCTACGGTTGCGTGTCCCTTTGCAAGGAACTCATGAAAAAGGAGCCTGGCTCTGGCTTTGTAGCTATCGACGAATAAAGGCTATTAAATTCGGGAAAGAGGAGGCCTCGACATACTATGGATGCTCACAAGAAGATATTACGGACTTTAGACAAGACGCGTACATCCCCGCGCGTAACCGAGAAAGAATGGGATCAGATGATAGTGCCCAGGACCGCGGCGGAAGTCGTAAAGGCGCATGGGCTGACAAAGACGTGCAATCCTGACAACCCGGTAAATACAGATGGAGAACTGGCGGACAAATTCTTTAAGGCTGGCTGGGATTTGGCTCTCAGGCTCGGTTTTTTCTGCCCCGACACAGAGAGCGTGATCAAAATTGACGAGGAGGAACTGAGCAGAGAATTCGCCAAAGCTCCCGATTCCTTCACTGTCGGCAAGCACAACGAGGTCGTTACTGTGAAAGCGCGCAGGCCGAGCGACGGACATGTTCCGGTGTACGTGGCGCCTCTGTCGATCCAGATGAACGAAGAGCTATACGTGCCGTTGGTCGAGGGGATCGTGAGCAGCCGGCTGGTCGATATGCAGGAGGGGCCGTCTCTCGATACCATTATGGGCAGGCCGCTGCTTGCGGACACTCCGTACGAGACATTCGCCGGTATTTACGAATACCATCTTCGCAAAGAGGCCCAGTGGCGGGCGGGGCGAGTAGGGATGGCCAGCGCGCTCGTGTCGAGCAGCAGCACCCATTTCGGTTTTCTGGGCGCCTTCCATCTTTATGACCAACCTCAGATAGCGCTTTGCCTGAACCCTGCCTCGCTAAAAGTCAATTTCACGACGTTGCATAAGTGTTTCGTCGCCAACGAGTTAAACGCGTTCATCCGCAGCGAATCGCCGACCATGATAGGGGGATACACGGGAGGGCCCGAAGCCACTGCCATCTGCTCGATCGCCACCGATCTCCTTCAGTACCCCATCACTGGCGCGCATCTGCCTGGTTCGCCCTCATACGATATCCGCTATGCCGGAAACTGCGGCCGCCACGGGATATGGACACAGTCCATCGCCACACAGGCGATAACGCGCAACAGCACAGTGTTGCAGATGAAAACGATCAATCAAGTCGCGGGCCCATTCACGAAGATGTTCTTCTTGGAGACGATATCTGGCATGACAGCGGCTGCGGCGTCCGGGCAGACGTTCACCATAAGCCCGCGCTCTGCTGGAGGATCTGTGAAAAATCACCTGACCCCGTTGGAGTGCTGGTACAATGCGGCGGTTTTCAAAGGCGCAGCCGGGCTGAGCCTCGAAAAGGCGAATGAAATAGTAAAAGAGGTCATACCGCAGTTTGAGGGAGAGCTCAACAACCCGCCTAAAGGCAAGAGCTTCCAGGAGCTTTACGATATAAAAACCGTGACTCCCTGTGAGGAGTACGTAAAGTTCTACCTTGAGATGCGCGAATACGCCAAGAGCCTCGGCATTCCTATGCCTGGCGACGGGGTGTTTTGCTAGAAGCCCCCTAAATTCTCAATGTAACGAATTCGTTTTGAAACATCACCAGGGGAACGCCGGACGCCTGTTCAAATTTATCTTCCCTGGGAAGGAGGCGTTCCCTTAAATTTTTAGATTTTAACTCGAACGAACAGAGGGCGGTTTCAAAATCGGAGCCATTGGGGGGACGCGTTGTGGAAGAGAAAAAGACTCGCAAGGCCGGAGAGGAGCTTATCTATCAGCTTGATGGCATTCCGCCGATCACCGTAGCCGTACCGCTTGGATTGCAGCACATTCTGGCCATGTTCACGTCGAATTTGGCCCCATGTCTCATCTTGGCAGGAATTGTGGGGCTCGACGGCGCCAACAGGATCATAATGGTTCAGTGCGCCATGTTTATCTCCGGGATAACCACATTTTTACAAATTTATCCGCTGGCGCTGTTCGGAAAAAAGAGCAGTTTGCCGAGGATTGGAGCGGAACTTCCAATAGTCATGGGCACGTCCTTCGCGTTTGTGCCGACTTCTATCACAGTGGCCAAGGCGTATGGGCTCCCAGGGGTTCTGGGCGGGGCGTTGGCTGGCAGCGTAGTGGAAATTCTGATGGGATTTTTTATAAAACCACTTAAAAAATATTTCCCCCCTCTCGTGATAGGCGCCGTTTCTATAGCGTTCGGCGTCAGCCTATTGAGGGCAGGCACCGGGTATTTCCTTGGCGGGGTCAACAAACCGGACTTCGGCTCCATTCAGAACCTGACGCTCGGTTTCGTTGTGTTTCTGACCGTGATAGCATGTCAGCGTTTTGGCAAGGGGATGCTCAAAGTCTCAGCCATACTCATTGGGATCATCGTTGGATATATCGTGGCGTTCTTCATGGGCAAACTTGACTTTTCGCTGCTGCGCTCGGCCGCATGGTTCAGCGTTCCGATCCCGTTCCGTTTTCAATATGAGTTTCATCTGGACGCTATCCTGATGTTTTCAGCTCTTTATGTAGTATCAGGCCTGGAGACTATCGGCAACACGTCCGGAATAACCGTAGCCGTCTTTGACAGAGACGCGACCACCAAGGAAATGTCTGGCGCTGTTCTGGCCGACTCCATCGGCTCCATGATCGCGACTGTCTTTAACACTCTGCCCAACACTGCTTTTGGACAAAATGCCGGCCTGGTCGCTATAACCAAAGTCATAAACAAATTTTGCATTGCAACCGGCGCGTCAGTTCTCGTCATCGCCGGTTTCATCCCCAAGATAGGGGCGATATTCTCCCTGATGCCTGACAGCGTGCTCGGCGGGGCTGTCTTGAGCGTATTCGCCATGATAACTGTGAATGGCGTCAAATTGATCTCGAAATCTGGTTTCAGCCAGCGCAACGTGACGACGCTCTCGACCATCCTCGCAATCGGGATGGGACTCGCGAATGCGCCTGAAGGCGCGTACAGCGTGCTTCCTACGGCAGTACAGTATCTTTTCAGGGATTCGGTAGCGACGACGTGCATAATAGGGATAATCGTCAACGCCATATTCCCATCGGATAAAGCGGAGGATGCCGTAATAGAAGTGTAATTGTCAGAATAAACCATTGACGCGCAATTCGAATTCGGAGGTTATCAGCACAAATGGGCAGGATAGTCGACACATTGAAAACAGGCAGGGTGTTGGTATCGGACGGCGCCTGGGGTACTTTCCTCTTCGCTAAGGGGATGCGCGCCGGGGAATGCCCGGACGCATGGTCCATCGAACGGTTCGACGACGTAGCTGACATAGCGCGTAGCTATGCCGAAGCAGGGGCGGACATGGTCGAGAGCAATAGCTTTGGGGCCAACAGATTTAAACTGGCGCACTACGATCTGCAGGACAGGGTGTCCGAGATCAACGAAGCCGCGGCGCGGGCGTCCAGAAAAGGGGCAGGCGACAAATACGTCATAGCGTCGATAGGCCCCACGGGCAAGGTATTGGTCGTGGCAAAAGACATAACGAGGGATGACTTGTACGACGCGTTCAGAGAACAGGCGATAGCCTTGGAGCGCGGCGGCGCTGACGCCATATGCGTAGAGACCATGAGCGACCTTGACGAAGCGGTCTGCGCGATCAGGGCAGCAAAGGAAAACACGAAACTTGAGGTGATATCGACATTTACATTTGAGAAGAGCCCAAAGGGCCAATTCTGGACTATGATGGGGCTCTCTCCCGCCAAAGCGGCCCAGGGGGCTTTGGCGGCCGGCGCCGACATAGTCGGGACAAACTGCGGTAACGGGGTGGAACTGATGATAGAAATAGCGCGCGAGATGAAAGCTTCCGTGCCTGACGCGTTTATATTAGTGCACGCCAACGCCGGGTTGCCCGAAAACGTGGGCGGCATTGATGTATTTCCCGAGACGCCGGAGATGATGGCAAGTTTTGTTCCGGATCTGATAAAATCCGGGGCCAATATCATCGGAGGGTGCTGCGGGACGACGCCCGCTCACATAAGCGCTATAAAAAGAGCGGTCGAGAGACACAACGCCACGGCGAACCACTGAAGATCAACAGTTTTATGACGGCACCCCGTCCTGTGCTGATAGCCTGTTCGATGCTCGAAAACGAGATACTCCATTGTCTCCGAGAGGACGACATTGATATTGAAGTGGTTTGGATGGACAGAAATCTGCATGAGCGCCCGGAAAGGCTTCGCACCGAACTGCAGAGGGAAATCGACCGCCGGCAGGACGCCAGGTACGTCCTGCTGGCATTTTGCATGTGCGGGAACGGCACCCTAGGGTTGTCCAGCGGAAACGCGACGCTCGTTATACCCAGGTACGACGATTGCATCCGCATGTACCTCGCCCTCGATCCCGGGAAATGCCTGAGCATGAGGAACGACAGCCTCTATTACACCAAAGGGTGGATAGACGGCGACTCTTTTCTGACAAAGCAGCTGGACAAATACTATGAGCGGTACGGCGCGAAAAAAACCCAGCGGATAATAGAGCTCATGTATGGGCAATACACAGGGGTCACCCTGATAGACACCGGCGCATACGACGTCGCTGAGTGTATGGACGACGCTCGTCGAGCAGCCTGCATGATTGGGGCGGGTTTTAACGTATGCGGAGGAAGCACCAGGACTATAAGAAAACTGCTCCGTCGAGAGTGGGACGAGGAGTTCTGTGTAATTCCCCCCGGACGAAGCGTCTCGCCAGACGATTTTATGACTATCAGGTTGTTTCAAGAAGATGCCTAGGCTTTTTGGCTCCCTTCGCGAACTTGTGACAAGCTAAATATCATAAACACCGTGCCCGGCACGGACGGAGGCGCTAAATTTTTGTGTCGAAGGTCCCCATCGCGCCAGCGCCTATCGCTTTCTGGCTCAGTTTGCGCCACTCGCTGATCATCATCTCGTTGAGGGCCCTCGATTCATCCATCAGGCGGGCGAGTATGGACATCTCCATCTTGAGCTTAGTGACGGTCCCCATCATCTTTTTCGCGGATTCCTCCACCAGGGCCGCTTCCTCGGCGCTTTGGGCCTTGAGCGAGGACGCGATCTCGGACACGACAGGCTCGCAGCCTAACTCATTGGCAATGTCGCCCGCCACCCTGGAGCGCTTCGTCTCTATCGCCTGGCAGCGCACCGAGACGTGCCTGAGCTCGGACATGAGGGACTGCAAATCGGAGAGGCGCCCTCCCTTGAGCGCCTCCCTCTGTTTAACGGTATTGCTCAACAGCTCGGACAGAATCTCGTCCTGCTTGAGCATCGTGTCTGCCAGCAAGAGAGCCTTTGGCGACATCTATTCCTCTATTCTGTTGATGCCGGCCCAGACCAAGCGCTTCGCCAGGCCGTCCAGGTCGACGCTGTACGAGCCCTCTTCGATCTGGCGCCTCAGGTCGCGCACCCTGTCCTCGCGGACGTCGGGGATCTTCGCCAGCTCGTTTGAGATGTTCGCCATCTCCCTGGCGAACGGGCTGACCGCCAGGCCGTCCTGCGACGACACGGCCCCATCCTGACTCCAACCCCTCTTTGACTTGATCCTGCCTACCGAACTCGCGCCGGTCACCTCGTTAATCTTTTCGATCATTTCATTTCACCTCTTTGGGCGGGGAAATCTTGTTAACATCATTATCGGACAATCCTGAAGGATCTTTAGAAGGCCTGCCAAACTCGCCCCTAGTCGCCCTGAGGCCAACTGATCTGGCCGTAGCGCAAAGTGAGGTTGAACATCCCGTTTTCGATGAGATAGTTGATCTTCCTCTCCTCTATGTCCAGCAACTTTGCCACGTCAGAGACGTTCATGCGCCTGTCCGGGTTGTTGCTCACCAAGTTTCTGATCTTGCGGTATATAGCGTCCTCCTCCGCGAGACAGTCCGGGCATGTCGGACGCTTCCCGGCCTCCTGTGCGAAGGCCTTTCCGCAAAAGACGCATTTTACCAGTTCAAAACGCCGGTCTTCCATGCCCTTTACTCACCGCCCTGCACCAAACCATCGCTCCCGTGACCGAGGCGCCGGAAGCCTCAAGCGCCCTGGCAGCAGCCCTCATAGTGCTGCCGCTAGTGTAGACGTCATCTATCAAGAATACATTGACCCCATCCAACGCGTCGGCCGCCATCGCGTCCTCCCGGAGGGGCTCCCTCTCGCTGCCGGGCTTCAAGGCTTGTCTCGGAAGCACGACCCTCCACTTCAGGACGTTTGCCGTATCAAGGCGCCAGACCCTGCCTGCCCCCTGCGCCAGCAACTCTGCCTGATTGTAATCCCTCTCGCTGGATTTGTGCAAGGGGACTGGCACGAGAAAATCAGCGTGAGGGCGGGAAAAACGCGCCGCCAAGCTCTCTCCCGCCATCACGGCGACGCTCCTGGCGTTCTCATATTTCATGATGTGCACAAGTTCCCTCGCGGTACCAGAATATGCGGCGCCGGCGCGGACGAGCGCACCCCCGTGTACGCCGCAGGGCGCGTCCGTCCCGCACTCCAGGCAGAAGAGCGGCAGCTCGGCCGCGACCGATTCCAGGCAGTCCCGGCAAACATGGACGCCTAGCCTCCCGCACATCGGGCACGAGATCGGCCACAAAAGATGCGCGAGCGCGCCCAAGAGAGCGTTCACGCTGGGCTATGCGGAGCATGGCGTCCAGAGGGGCAGACAACTTCAGGCGAGGGCTTCCGCATCCTCACGAATACTTAGAGCCCTGTCCGTATCCTCCCACTTCGGCGCCGGGTCGAGGTCGCAACGGCCCATGTGGCCATATGACGCGATCCGTCTGAACTGCGGCTTGCGCAGGTCAAGGTCACGAATGATCGCCGCAGGGCGGAAGTCGAAGTGCTTGCGGACCAGCTCCGTGATCTTGGCGTCGGAGATCTTGCCGGTGCCATAGGTTTCGACCATGATGGAGATCGGGGACGCCACGCCTATCGCGTAGGCGACCTGTATCTGGCACCTGTCGGCGATCCCGGCGGCTATGACGTTCTTGGCGGCGTAGCGGGCCATGTACGCGGCAGAGCGATCCACCTTCGTCGGGTCCTTCCCGGAGAAAGCCCCGCCGCCGTGAGGCACGACGCCGCCATACGTGTCGACGATTATCTTGCGCCCCGTGAGCCCGGAATCGGCCTGCGGGCCGCCCAAGACGAAGCGCCCGGTCGGGTTTACGAATATATTGGGTTTCCCGTCCAGGATCTCCTGGGGGATCACGGGCCGGATCACGTGCTCGATTATATCGGCCTCTATCTGGCTCTCGTCGACGGCTGGGTGGTGCTGGGCGCTGATCACGACCGTGTCGACCCTTACGGGCTTCAGCCCGTCGTACTCCAGCGTCACCTGTGTCTTGCCGTCCGGCCTCAGGTACGGCAGCACCAGGTCCTTGCGGATCTTAGCAAGGCGCCTCGCCAGCCTGTGGGCCAGGTCTATGGGCATCGGCATCAGGGAATCGGTCTCGCTGCAAGCGTATCCGATCATCATGCCCTGGTCGCCCGCGCCTATCCTGTCGATGTCCTCGTCCGCCAGATCAGACTCTCTGACCTCAAGCGCCCTGTCGACGCCGCGCGCGATGTCCGGCGACTGCTCGTCTATCGCCGTTATGACGGCGCACGTGTCCCCGTCGAAGCCGTACTTCGCGCGCGTGTACCCGACGTCTCTAATCGTGCCGCGCACTATCTTAGGGATATCGACGTACACCTCCGTGGATATCTCTCCTGTCACTACCACCAGACCAGTGCTGACTAGCGTCTCGCAAGCTACCCGACCCATAGGCTCCTTGCTCAAGATAGCGTCGAGAATGCCGTCGGAGATCTGGTCCGCGAGTTTGTCTGGGTGTCCCTCCGTCACAGATTCGGACGTAACAAGGTACCGCTCTTTGCTCATCGAACATTCCTCCATGTCTTTTTCATGAATACTCTACCGGAACCCTTTGAAGGACCATCAGCCCTTCCCTGTACTCAAAACCCTGCCTCTTCAAAAAAGGCGCCAGGTCACTGGAATAACTCGTGATTATCGGTATGTCCTTCACGGCCGGGTGAGAGAGCGCGTATGTTATCAGCCTCGTACCCAGGCCGTGTCCTTGGTGATCAGGATGGATCAGCATGTCCCATATCGATCCGCGAAAGACAAAATCGGTGAGCATCCTGCAAAAAGCGACCAGCTTCCCGTCGTGCCTCACGGAAAAACAGAGGTTGGAGCCGTCGAGCATCCGCTCTATCTGTTCGAGCGTACGGCTGTGGCCCCAGTTTGTGAACCTGTACAGATCCCGCAAATCGCCAGGCTTTACAGCAAGTTTGCTGTCGTAAAAGACATACTCGGCCTCATCTCCGCTGCCATCCGTCATAGCTGCCCGGTCAGCCCCCCGAAGAGGCCTCCTATTTTCTCAGGAGCGGGGACGAAGCCCGCTTCCTCCAGGTCTTCCTCGGCTGCGGCGAGCCCGCCCAGCAGGCTCCGCAGATCACAGCCCGCAGCGTCGCTCGCGACCTCAAGCTGCAAGACCTGCCCTGTCCCGCAATGGCGGCAGCTCCAATGAATCCTCGCCACCCCGTCGCCATCTGGGTCGCCGGCCAGGACCTTTGACTCCCCACAGACCTGACACCCTACAATGAGCATTTTGCCACCCCTATCCCCTGTCATAATCGTAAAAAACACCGCATCAATTTGCGCCCTCGACCGTTATCCTGACGTTGACCGGCCCCTCCGTATAGATGTCATCGGCGGAGCGGAGCGTGACGGCGACGGGCAGAGTCGACTCGCTTATGCTGTCGACCGCCGCGAAAAAGTCGAGGGAGTCGAGATTCCCGACAGCGCCGGATATGGGATCCGGCAACACCCCCATCTCCACGGCCTTTGGGTTGATCCGTTTCAGCATCGTGTAGAGCACATCCGAAGCATCGTTTTGGGTGAGCCCTCCTTCTACGATATCGGTCAGCAGGACGTCGTCCTTTCGGAAAATGAGCTTGCTCGTGAAGATATCGACCGACCCGCTCACGACATGCCCCAAGACTGCGTTCGAGGCCGCCGTGAGACGCAGGACCTTGCGTCCGGACGCCGCCCCGATGTAGCGGAGGGCCTTTCCCCTCTCCGCTTGCGGTATCTCGACTTTCAGTGGCTCGCTGACCAGCTTCAATATGCCGGACTCCCTGTTTTTGATGGTGATCGTCTCCTCCGCCAGGGCCACGAGGCGCGCCATTGCGGCCTCTATGTCGCCGGACGACGCCCCGCCCTCCACTACGGCCTGGGCCAGCAGCTCGCCCTGGGACACTATGACCCTGCCCTCCTTCATCTCGGCAAGGCCTTCCCTGAGGATATCCGTCTCCTTCCTCAGGGCCGAGAGGTCCGCTTCCGCGCGGAGCTTCTCCTTGTTAAGCACATCCACCTGCCCTCCCAGCCGGGCGCGCTCCTTCTCAAGCGCCGCCGACTGAAGCTGGGCTTGGCCAAGCCTCGCGGTGACGGCCCGCAGGTCTCGCGAGGCAAAAAGCAGCTCCTCCTCCATGCGGCTCAGGTCGCCGTAAGCCATCGATAAGCTGAACTCCATGTCGTTGAGCTGATCCGTGCGTTCGCGCTGATCCCGTATGAGCCCGGCTATCTCGCGCTCCAGATAACTCACGCCAAAGAAGGCGGCCCGCACGGACTCGGACGTATAGGCGGCGGCACAAAGGGTGAGGATTGCCACGGATACGCCGGTGAACATGGTGATTATAGTGGACGTGTACCTCGGGCGCAAACCGATGAGGGAAATTCTCCTCTTGCCTATTTTCATCCCCAGGACGTCGCCCACGTAGGAGACGACCGCGCTGATGCCGATGATTATCAGTATCAGCCGCCAGTTGAACTCCGAGATCGAAAAGGACACGGCCTCGCCTCCCGCAAAAACCTGTAGGAATACGGATCGATTGCCAGAAATACGTCCGCGCGACTCGACCAGCGTTTCCTCTGTTAAACTTTATCACGTTACCAATTCAATTTCAATCGGGCATCAGAAGGAAATCAATACGGGCAAATTCATTGCCGAATTCCTGCCGATTTTGCTGTTTTATTTTAATATGTGGCGCTGTATCCTCTGAAAAAACAAATAGAGGTGCGCGTCATGAGAAAAGGCAGGCAGGGCTCAGCTCTCGTAGAGGTAATCATATGTTCCATACTCACGGCAGGCGTCTTGCTTGGCGGCCTCGACCTTTCGACATCGGCGATCACGATCGCTAAGACGTCGCTAGCCCAGCGGAAACGCGCCGCCTCGCTCTCATCGCTCATGGGCGAGATCACGGCGGGCATCGTTTCGGCTGACGCGCGCCAAATATACGGGTGGGGCGTTGCAATCGACGCCACCATGCAGGACCAAGAGACGTTCGGCCCACCGGTCGGAGTCGTCGTGACCGGCAAGTTCAGGGCGGATTCGGTAGATGTCCGTTGGAAAGAATGGCGCGTAGGGGGGCGGGGACGGTGAAAAAAGCCTTCATAATGCCGACCGTGATCGTCCTCATCGTCGTCTTTTCCCTGGCTGCGGGAAGCCTGATGGTAGGCCTTACTTCCTTCGTGAGGCGCATGGACGGGCGCTTTTCCTACAGGGCGCAGTCATCAGCATCCGAACTCGGCCTGAAGTTCGCGGAGGACTGGCTCTTGTCGTCGATAGAGGAGGGATTCGTGCCGAAGAGGTCGCCATGTGCCTCCGGTGACGCGCTGGACAGGGCAGAAGCAGTCAGGCCGGACAGCGGGCGCGCCCCATCCGGCCTGAGCTTCGACGAGTTCGTAGTCGATCTCTACGTAGCGGACACCGACTACGACGACAGCCTCGGCGCCTCGCTGAATATCCCCCTAATAAGGGAGTCAGTCACTCCAGGGTCAGGCTCCATGCGCTGTTATCTGCTCAGGAGCGCCGCGATATCCATGCGCTGGCGCCCCGCGCTCTTCTGCGAAGAGCTTCTGGCCGTGTCGCTTGACCTGTCCGGAAAAATCCAAGCGGTGACGAGGCTCTTCTACAGATCCGGATCCATCATTCGCAAGGAATGACCAGGGCCATTGCCTGTACCGTCCGATTGATGCGGGCCGGAGTGCGTCAGATGCCCTTAGACCCTGCCGGCAATTCTGGCCAGGAAGTTTTTATGGACAGCCATGGCGCCGGTCGGGCACATCTCGTGGCAGCAGAGGCACTTGACGCAGGACGGCCTGTTTATCGCAGGGTACGCGCCGGCTTCGCACGCTATCGCGTCGACCGGGCAGACCCGCGCGCATATCCCGCAACGAACGCACTCCTCCCGTGCGAGCTCCGGCCTGAGGGACACGAAACCGTGGGCGAATCCCCGCAGGAAGGTCGGCAGCAGCCGGATGAGGCTCGTGGATTTTTTAAAGCCCCACGAGGGGAGGTCGCTCCACTCCGCGCCCACGAGCGCTATCTGGGACCTATCGCGCGGCCCTATGCCGCGAGAGGCCGCCGCGGCCATGAGCGGTATCTTGAGCGGATCGCTGTAGCACATTATGGCCGAGGCGGCCCAGTCGACCGCGAGCGCGTTCTCTCCGGCCAGTATCCAGCCGGTGTTCCGGGGCTTCCCGTGAGACGGGCCGTCGCCCTCCATCGAGAAGACTGCGTCCACGACGTTGAAGTCCGGCGGCCTGACTGTAAAGAGATCCGTTATGGCATCCGCCAGGACGGCCTGCGACGTCGAACCGTGGCATTTCTTCCTCGTGGCCGTGTCCGCCGTGCCGAATATGTTCTTGACACAGCAGGATATCTCGGTCTCGACGTGCGTCTTCAGCTTCGCGGCGTTTACGACGAACGGCGCGTCCAGGTATCTGCTGGATATGCGGGCTTCCTGCAGGGCCTTGAACGAGTCCCTTCGGACGGCCCTGAAGCCCAGGTCTGACAGCAGCCCCGCCGATACGCCGTTGGAGACCAAAGCGCCCACTCCCGTCGTCCGGAGCAGCCTGTTCTTCTCAGAATGGACGTAGCCGGGGTTGTCGGCTATGTGGACGGCGTTGCCGTTTTTACTCATCTCGCCGGCGAGCGCCCTCAAAACCTCCGGGTGGGTGGTGACCGCCTTCTCCGGCTCGGACGGCGAGAGCATGTTCGCCTTTATCAGGACGCTGCCGCCCCTGACCTCCGGCGCTCCAGCGCGAGAGAGCGCCAGGGCGAGCGCCCCCTTTACCTCTTGCGGGGCGTAGCTCTCGCAGCGGGCCGCGCCGACGATGTATTCTTTTTCTGGTTCGCTCATTCAGTAACCTCCATCTCCCCCTGTGGACAGGCCGCGTTTATGGGGCACCGTTCGCACAGCGGGCTCCTGGCGCGGCAGACCCTCCTGCCGTGCTCTATCATGTTTAAGTGTCCGGCAGCGCAATGCTCGGGCGGCACCACAGCCTCCAGAAAATCCTGGATCTTGTGCGGCGGGGTCTTCTCACGCGCCCAGCCGAGCCGGATGGAGACCCTGGCCACGTGCGTGTCCACTGGGAACGCTGCCATGCCGAGGTCGAAGACCATGACGCAGGCGACGGTCTTTGGCCCGATGCCCGGCAAGCCGGACAGGCACTCCCTCACCTGGGCCGGCGTCCAGGCGAACATCGCCCTGAGGCTGAACTCTCCAAAATCACGGCGGATCCTGTCCAGTATCTCTATCATCCTGGCCGCCTTAGTGTCGCCAAGCCCGGCGGGCCTTATCAGCTCCGCTACGCGCGAGGCGGGGAGCGCCGCGACCTCCTGCCAGGACGGGTGCGCCGCCCTGAGCGCCCTGTACGCCATGTCCCTGTTCCTGTCGTTCGTGTTCTGCGACAAGAGCGTCAGCACCAGGCCGTCCAGAGGCTCGCCTGTGGCGAAGCTGCCCTGCGGCAGATCCCCGAAGCCGTATGCGGCGTCCAGCTCCCGGAGGACGAAGAGTATGTGATCCAGGCTGCCGGGGGCGAAGTCACACCTAACAGCCCTGGCCACGCCGCTTCCGGCCAGTTTTTTTACCGATACGGCGCTCTCAGTCGTCGTCCTGCTCATTCTTACCCTTTGCGCCCATCCCGTTCTGGTCGTCGGAATCGGCGTCCACTCCCTTCGAAAGCTCGCGCTTGAGCTTCGCGGAGCGCTCCAGCCAGCTCCGGAGGCACGCCTTCGTCCTCCAGTGGACGCTGTCCGCCGGATAGGACCCGTCGCCGGACGGCACGCCCGCCGGAATCCCGGTCAGGATCTCTATGCCCTCGTCTATCGTGGAGACCGCCCATACGTTGAACAGCCCATCGCGGACGGCCTCCAGGACGTCGTAGTGAAGCATGAGGTGACGGACGTTCTGACGCGGTATCATCACGCCCTGGGTGCCGGTAAGCCCCCTTGACCTGCAATAGCTGAAAAAGCCCTCTATCTTCTCGTTGACGCCGCCTATGGGCTGGACCGAACCAAACTGATCCACTGAGCCGGTGACGGCTACGTCCTGACGCAAGGGGACGCCGGAAAGCGCCGACAGGAGGCAGTATAGCTCCGTGGAGGACGCGCTGTCCCCCTCTATGCCCCCGTATGTCTGCTCGAACGCGATCCTGGCCGACACGGATATCGGCATGTCCTGCGCGTACATCCTGCCCAGGTAGCTCGACAGCGTCATGAGGCCCTTGTTGTGAATGGGGCCGGTCAGCTTGACCTCGCGCTCGATGTTGACTATGCCCTCCTGCCCCATGAAGACGTTCGCGCTGATGCGGACTGGGTGTCCGAACGTGTGATCCACCATGGATATTACCGTGAGGCCGTTTATCTGACCCACCGCCATGCCCTCGGTGTCGATCCGTATGACCCCTGTCTCGAACGCGCGGAAATACCTCTCCTCGACCAGGTTGCACCTGTTGTTCTTCTCCTCCACTGCCTTGATGACGTGGCAGAAGTCCACCCTGTCGGCCTTCTCCATCTTGGCCCACGCCGTGGCCTCCGCCAGCAGCTCTGAAATCTTGTTGAACTGCGTGGTCATGCGGCCCTGGTCGTCAACGAGGCGCGAGGCGTTTTCGATCACCTCGGCCACGGCCGCGGCGGTAAACGGCACCTTCCCGTCGTTGCTCACGAACTGCGCGATCACGCAGGCGAGCCGGTACTCCATCTCGTCGTTGCGCGGCATGTCGGACTCGAAGTCCGCCTTGATCTTAAAGATCTTCTGAAACTCAGGGTCGTAGACGTTGAGCAGGTAGTAAAGGTAATAGGTCCCAACGATCACGACCTTCACGTTTATCGGCACCGCCTGTGGCCTGAGCGACGCCACGGGGATATACCCGAGGTGCTCGCCCAGGTTCTCTATGGTGAGCTCGCCCGACGACAGGACGCGCTTCAAGGCGTCCCACGACATGAACTGCCTCAGCACGTTCTCAGCCTCCAGCACGAGGAAGCCGCCGTTCGCCCTGTGCAACGCGCCGGATTTTATCTTGCGGAAGTCGGTGTAGAGATAGCCCTGTCTGCTCTCGTACTCGACCTTGCCCATCAGGTTGTAGTACGTAGGGTTCGTCTCGTGGATGACGGGCGCGCCCCCCTCGCCGTCGTTCGACACGAACACGTTCACGCTGAAGCGGCTGAAATCGGCCTCCGCGTTCTCGTCCCTCGTAGCCGCGACGAACATGCCGAAATTCTGCACGATGTCCTCTTCCAGATCGTCTATCCAGCCCGTGAGCTTCTCACTGTCCCGGAATTTTTCCTTGAGTTCAAAGAGGACGGGCTGGGTGGCGTTCCGGCATATTTCGGCCTCCAGCTTCTTGATCTCCTGTTTGAGCTCCTTCTCCCTGTCGCGCATGACGCGGAGCGTCTCCAGAGTCTTTTGCGCTATCTCCTCGGATTTCTTCTGTATCGCGTTCTGCTCCTCATCGGAGAGCTTTTCAAATTCGTCCGGCTTCATCTCCCTGGTGACGGACTTGGGCTCCCTGTCGGCTTTCTCAGCCTCGTCTGCCTCCATGGCTTGCCCCGTTCCGTCCCCTTCGTCCGGATTGCCCGTCTCAGGCGTCCCGGAAGCGTCGCCCTCCTCAGACGCCTCCGGCTGCTCCTCCTTGACCAGCGGGAGGTTCACGAAGCCCTGGGGCGTCCTCTTTATGGAGAAGCTCTGCTCGGCCGCGTAAGCCCGCAGGGACTCCATCAGCTCGCCCACGCTCTCCTGGAAGCTCTTCACCAGCGTGGCCTTGTTGTCCTCGTATTCGCTGTTGTCGAAGGCCTTGCCGAGGTTTACCTTGAGATCCTCCACGAGGTCGCTCATCGCCGACGCGAGCGTCTTTCCGCATCCGGCCGGGAGGTTTATGGCGAGCGGCTCGCCCGGCTCGTCGAAGTTGTAAACGTACACCCAGTCGTCCGGCGGCGCCATGCCCCGCGCCTTTTCCTTCACGGCCTCCATCGTAAAGGTCGTCCGGCCGCTGCCCGGGTTGCCCACGACGAACAGGTTGTAGCCCTTCCTGTCCAGCTCCAGCGCGAACGACACGGCGCTTACGGCCTTGGCCTGACCGATGAGCTGCTTAAGGCATTTCAGCTCGTCCGTGGTCTCAAAACCGAGAGAAGCCGCGACCGTGCGCCTCCTCAGCTGTTCGACAGGCAATTTGTTCGATTCTATAATGGACATGACGATCCTCTCCCGCGAAGTTCTACTGAGTTTTTTTGGATGGCCTGATATGAAAAAGGAGACGACCAGAATCGCCTCCTAAAACAGTCATCATGCTGTATGTCGCTTTTTAGCGCCTAGCAGGTCATACAGATCAATCACATTAGAGAGTTAAAAGAAGAATTCCCGCAACTGCCTACAATTAGATTTTAACTACGTCTGAAGCCTGCGGTCCCTTTGTTCCCTGCGTAATTTCGAAAGAAACCTTCTGTCCCTCGTCCAGCGTCTTGAAACCATCGCCCTGGATCGCGCTGAAGTGGACGAATACGTCGCTTCCCTCGTCTGTCGTGATAAAACCGTAACCCTTAGTTGCGTTAAACCATTTTACTGTGCCGTTGCTTTTCAAATCGTGTTGCCTCCCAACAAGATATTATAGTTAGCGGCGCCTGCCAACTGTTGCACAATAGTAGAATTTTTCGCATCTGTCAAGCATCGTCTGAAAAACAGGGAAGCCTGAGCCGATTCGCCAAAGCGATCCTTCATACCTTGAGGATACAGCAACAGCAAGGGTTTAAGGCATCCATGATCGCTCATATCCTGATAAATCAGCCTTTCTTTTCCTAGCGTATATTTAATAAATTCTCATCCCGCGAAAGGGCAATGTATTCAAAACGCGCTAATGCGCTAAAAATTGGCAATATCACAAGATATTCGCAAAAAATTGGTAATATTTCCTAATGTCTATGAGCGCATGGACGCACCCCATCTTATTTGACATTGATTGATCAATACGAATAAACGATAATAAGCAAAATTAATCAATAAATTTTCACAGGGAGCTGAGGCAATGAATATAAATAAAATGACAGAGAAGTCGCAGTCCGCTGTCTTCGAAGCGCAGAATATCGCCGTTAGCATGGGCCATCAGGAGGTTGACGAGCTCCATCTGCTTCTGGCCCTCCTGCGGCAGGAGGACGGGCTCATACCCAGGTTGGTCGAGTGCATGGGCATATCCCCGGAGTCCCTGGCCAAGGGCGCGGAAAACGAGCTGGCGGCGAAGCCGAGGATATCCAGCGGCTACCAGCCGGGGAAGATGCTCATATCGCAGCCCCTCGCGTCGAAGCTCGTGGCGGCCGAGAGCGCGGCGAAGCGCATGAAGGACGAGTACGTCTCCGTCGAGCACATCTTTTTGGAGCTTGTCGGCGCCCCCTCCTCGACTTCGATGGGGAAGCTGTTCAAGACGTTCGGCATAACGGAGGAGCGCGTCCTCTCTGTGCTGACCCAGGTGAGGGGGAACCAGCGCGTCACCAGCTCGAACCCCGAGGAAACTTACGAGGTGCTCGGCAAGTACGGACGCGACCTGGTGAAGGAGGCGGGAGAGAACAAGCTGGACCCGGTAATCGGGCGTGACGAGGAGATACGGCGTGTGATCAGGATCCTGAGCCGCAAGACAAAGAACAACCCCGTCCTGATAGGCGAGCCAGGGGTCGGCAAGACAGCGGTCGTCGAGGGGCTGGCGATGAGGATCGTGCGGGGCGACGTGCCAGAGGGCTTGAAGGACCGGTCCATCTTCGCCCTCGACATGGGTTCGCTGGTGGCGGGCGCAAAGTACCGCGGCGAGTTCGAGGAGCGGCTCAAGGCCGTGCTGACGGAAGTGCAGAAGAGCTGCGGCAGGGTCATACTCTTCATCGACGAGCTGCACACGATCGTTGGCGCGGGCAAGGCGGACGGCGCGCTGGACGCCGGCAACATGCTGAAACCGATGCTCGCGCGCGGCGAGCTGCACTGCATCGGCGCCACCACTATCGAGGAGTACCGGCTGCACATCGAGAAGGACGCCGCCCTCGAAAGGCGTTTCCAGCCCGTTCTGATCGAGCAGCCGGACGTCCATGACGCGATCTCCATCCTGCGGGGGCTGAAGGAGCGCTTCCAGGTCCACCACGGCGTCCGCATCCAGGACAACGCTCTCGTATCGGCGGCAGTCCTGTCGGACAGGTACATACCGGACAGATATCTGCCTGACAAGGCAATCGACCTTGTCGACGAGGCCTGCGCCATGATCCGCACGGACATCGACTCCATGCCGGCGGAGCTGGACACCGTGTCCCGCCGCGTGATGCAGCTGGAGATAGAGGAAGCAGCCCTCAAAAAGGAGAGCGACAGGGCCTCGGCGGAGCGCCTGGCCGCGCTTTCGAAGGAGCTGTCCGATCTGCGGGAGGAGATGAGCGCCCTCAAGGCGCGCTATGAGTCCGAGAAGGCCGGCATCGCCGGCGTGCGCGCTCTCCGCGAGCAGATAGAATCCACAAAGGGAGAGATCGAACGGGCCGAGCGCGAGTATGACTTGAACAGGGCGGCGGAGCTCCGTCACGGCGTACTGCCTGGTCTGATGAATAAGCTCAAGGACGAGGAATCTAAGCTGGAGGGGGCGAGCGGGCACAGGCTCCTCCGTGAGGAGGTGACGGATGAGGAGATAGCCTCCATAGTCTCCAAGTGGACGGGGATCCCAGTGACTAAGCTGGTGGAGGGCGAGCGCGAGAAGCTGCTCCGGCTGCCTGAGATACTGCACAGGCGCGTGATAGGGCAGAACGAGGCCGTGGATCTGGTGGCGGACGCCGTGCTCAGGGCCAGGTCCGGCATAAACGACCCCAGGCGCCCCATAGGGTCGTTCATATTCCTGGGGCCCACCGGCGTCGGGAAGACGGAGCTGGCCCGCACCTTGGCGGAAACCCTCTTCGACTCCGAGGATAACATGATCCGCATAGACATGTCCGAGTACATGGAGCGACACGCCACGTCGCGCCTGATAGGCGCGCCTCCCGGATACGTCGGATACGACGAGGGCGGTCAGCTCACGGAGGCCGTCCGCAGGAGGCCGTACTCCGTCGTCCTCTTCGACGAGATCGAGAAGGCCCACCCGGACGTGTTCAACATCCTGCTGCAGATATTGGACGACGGCCGCGTGACGGACAGCCACGGTCTCACAGTGAGCTTCAAGAACACGGTTATAATAATGACCAGCAACATCGGCGCCCACCTGATAGCGAACGGGATCTCCCAGTCCGGCGCCATCACGGAGGCGGCGAGGGAGTCCGTCATGAACGAGATGCGGTCTCATTTTAGGCCGGAGTTCCTCAACCGCGTGGACGACATAATACTCTTCAAGCCCCTGAGGCTCGATGAGATAGAGCGCATCGTCAAGCTCATGACGGAGTCCGTCGCGCGTCGCCTCGCCGCGCGGAACATCGCGCTCAATGTGACGCCTGGCGCGCTGTCGCTCATAGCGAAAAACTCCTTCGACCCAGTGTACGGCGCGCGCCCGATAAAGCGGTACATCCAGAAAAACCTAGAGACCGCCATAGCGCGGGAGCTGATCGGCGGCGAAGTCCGGGACGGCGGGAGCGTGACAGCCCTAAACCAGGGCAACGACCTGGTGGTGAGGGTCTAGGAAACTGCTCATGAAAAAATAACCTTTGTCACTAATGGGGCAGGCCCGCCCGGATCTGCCCCGTTGTCGTTCTTTTCTCGGCGCACCAAACCCCCCGCAGTTGCCGACACCCCCGTCGCCGGTAAAGCACCCCTCAAATTGTCAATGGCACAAACGCTTTTGCCCGAATCAAAAATAGCGCTTACCAATTTCGCGTGGACGCAATATAATATCAATGGACGTGAGCATGTCTGGTTTCAGAAACAGACTTGGACTATTCGTTTAGTTTGGCTTGATCATGGTGGTGACATAATGGATACTCAGAACATTTTCGGCATAAGCCTTTTTTCCGGGGGGGGCGGCTTGGACATTGGATTTGAACAAGCTGGCTTTAAGATTCTTTTTACGACGGATATCGACGCCATTTGTTGCCAAACCCTCACCATCAACAAAGGCAATACTCTGTCCGATAAAATGGACGTCGTTCAAGCAGACATATGGGATTTAGATTTAGAGCAACTTCCAAAGAACGTTGACTTCGTTATCGGCGGCCCACCCTGCCAGACTTTTTCTGCTTCAGGACGTCGTGCCGGAGGGGCGCCTGGCCGTCTGGATGACAGAGGTTCGCTATTTGAGGGATACTGTAGAGTTATCGAAAAAACGAACCCTAGGGTCTTTCTCTTTGAGAACGTTCGCGGAATACTCGGCACAAATCACGGGAATGATTTCAAAGACATCATTAAAGCTTTCTCTGGACTAGGGTACCAAATCGACTATCGCATCCTGGATGCGGAAGACTATGGCGTAGCACAACAGCGCGAACGAATGTTTGTTGTCGGCCACAAATTGGGCAGGGAATTTCTTTTTCCGAGGCCGCTTCTCGGCCCTGACTCACGAAACAAAAAACCGCATATTTCTGTGAAAAAAGCGATAGAAGATTTACCCTTTACGGAGGTCGACAGACGAGAGACTTTTTTCGGCAACGGGAAATACACGGACTTGCTGCCACTGGTTCCGCCTGGCAGTAACTATTTACATTTTACAGCAAAGAGGGGTTATCCTGCGCCAATATTCGCATACCGTTCGCGATTCTCCGATTTCCTATACAAAGCTAACCCTGACACGCCAGTCAAAACACTAATCGCTTCGCCAGGTAAATATACAGGCCCTTTGCATTGGGAGAATCGATATCTGACAGTAAGTGAATATATGAGAATACAGGGTTTCCCAGATGGCCATATTTTTGCCGGGAATAGGGCCGACCAATTACGCCAAATCGGAAATTCGGTCTGCCCCAAAGTTGCTCTCGCTCTGGCGCTGTCGATAAAGCAGCAAGTGTTTGAAGTTGATTGTGGGCTAGAATTGATGGATTCAACTTTCAAATTATCGTTTGACAAGCGAAAAGGAGAAAAAGCACAAAAAACTAGGGCAAAACACAGTGAAGTAGAAAACTGCCGCACGAATGACACATCAAATGCATTTCGGCTGTTCGACTATACGGCGCTTGTCGATCCTTCTACGCGCTTCAAACCGGAAAATGTCATCGCAAGGGTAGTTGATGACACAAGCATGAGTCTGTCGGTTTATTCTGATGCTGAATCCAAACTCGCGGCCCAAATCCATTTGGTTGTAAACAGCGGTTTCTATAATGGTTCTCAAGTAAATCTCCATGTCTCTCTCTATGGAAACCAGCCATTTTGTATCCAAACAATGTGGAATGCGATTGATGACTGGGTTAAGCGAACAAGCAGTTTTCATTCCATCATGGAATTATATGGGCATTTTACGGAACCTCATCCTATTTTCAAAATAGTCAGCGCAACTATGTACAGCAATATGCCGATTTGCCGGTTTGCTGCTCACTATATGAATTTTAAGCATTGCTCAGTTTATTACAAAAAAGAGTATCTGCTATCTATGTGGCAGGATGCTTTCGGGATTAATGAATTCGGGAATCTCGCAAAAGAACTTCGAAGATTTCGATATGACATTCGTTGCCATGAAACCAACGTGGCTATCCCAGAGGATGTTTATATGGTAGCGTACCCCTTTACACTCCCTTATGACAAACAAATGAATTTTTCCATAAAGGAGAGTTAGCGTGACAAAAGACATCGAGGTGGCGATAATTACCGAACTCGACAGGGCACTTGATATCGCTGAAGCTTATTTTGTGTTAAAACAAAAGGACATAATACCTTATTCAACTTCAAGGTTGAATAATAATTTTATCGCCGCCCTGGATGAAATGAGTGCCAAATGCTCAAAGGCAACGACAGGCTTCACGAATCTCATCACAAGCCTTGCGATAAAGGCTGCGCTCGGTGATTCTGTGGATATCCGTTACCACCAAACTCAAATTCAGAGCCAGACTGACAGGCCAGCAGGTTTCAATTTTCGTGGAGTATCGGAGAAAGTCATTTATTTCTGGCTTTCGACACATGAATTTGTGTGCGCAAAGTCAGGATGGCAAACTCGAACGTTTGAAAGACCAAAACCATATATGCTGAACTATGATGAAAACATCGGCGATATAAAAGATGCGTTTTTAACATGCTATGACCAAATCGAAGGACATCGTCAAGATGCCCTTGCGGCATTGGTATTCCTTTTATGGAGACAACTCCAGCTAAGGGATGCTATGAGAATAGCTTTAGCGATACCGACAATTTCCGATGTCCTGCAAATTACGGGATACTTTCAACTGCACTTTAATCACCGTTACAGTGACACGCGCGGAGCGTCAAGGCTACCTGTGCTTGCGCTATATTCGCTATACGAGGTCCTGGTAAAAGAGCTGAACAGGTACGATGGCAAAACCCTGAAACCACTTGAAGCTCATTCGGCTGCCGACTCACGTACCGGGGCGCTCGGCGATATAGAGGTAGTTAATCCTGACGGCACGATATTTGAAGTGCTGGAAATTAAGCACGGCATTGCAATTTCTAAAGAGATTGTCGAATCAGTAAAACGAAAAATCCGTGGCAACAGCGTCAGCCGCTACTACGTCCTTACGACGCATAACCAACACGAGCCGAACGCTGGCGTGTTTGAAGAAATTGAGAACATTAAAAAATCACTCGGTTGCCAACTGATTGTAAATGGCGTTATTCCAAGTATCAGATATTATCTTCGCATGTTGAGCAATCCCTGCCTTGTCTTTCCTTTGTATGCGGATCTTCTGTCAACTGACACAGCTATAGCTTTCGAGCATAAGGACGCTTGGAATAAAATAGCTATCGGGGATGTTAGATAAATGAACCTCAGAAGGACGCTCAGGATTTTTGCGGCCATATTGTTTGCGCTCGCCTGCGCTAGACAGGCGCGGGCGGGGGCGAAGCACGTGTTTTTGTTCATCGGCGACGGCATGGGGACGGCGCAGAGGAACGCCTCGGAGATATTCATGGCGGGCAAGAGGACAGCGGACGGCGATTTCAGCCCGCGGCAGAGCCAGCTCGCCATGAACTCCCTTCCCGTGGCCGGGGAGATAGGGACAGGCTCCCTCTCCGGCGTGACGGACTCGGCGGCTGCCGGGACGGCGCTGGCCACGGGCAGGAAGACGAAAAATGGCGCGGTCGCCACGGACGGCGACGGCGCTAAATTCAAATCTATAGCGGAAATCGCCCACGAGAACGGCTATAAGGTGGGGATAGTCACGTCCTCTTTTTTTGAGGATGCCACCCCCGCCGCCTTCTACGCCCACTCGGACTCCAGGGGCAGACGCTACGAGATAGGGCGCCAGCTCCCGGAGAGCGGCTTCGAGTACTTTGCGGGGGGCGGGTTTTCCAGCCCCAAGGGCAAGGACAAAAAGATGCGAAGCCTCGTGGAGATCGCCGCCTCGAAGGGTTACAGGGTGGCCTCCACGCGGGCCGGCTTCGATTCCCTCTCACCGGGCGGGCGCGCCATATCCACGAGCCCAGGGGCCAGGGCCGGCTACATGCCGTGGGCCATAGACGCCGCGCAAAACGACATATCGCTGGCCGAGTTCGTAAAAAAGGGGATAGACCTGCTTGGCGGAGGCAGCTTCTTCATAATGGCGGAAGGGGGCAAGATCGACCTCGCCTGTCACGCCAACGATGCCGCTACGGCGATACGGGAGGTGATCGCCTTAGACGAGGCGGTCGAGACCGCGCTCGCTTTCTTGGCTGAACACCCCGACGACACGCTCATAGTCGTGACAAGCGACCACGAGACGGGCGGCATGGCGCTCTCCGTCGCGCCGGACGGCAAGGACGCGTTTTACGGCGCCATGTCGCGCCAGATGGGTTCGTACCAGCGCTTCGAATCGTCCGTCGGGCAACCGGGCGCAAAGGGCTTCGAAGGGCATCTGGCCAGGGCGAGGGACTTCTTCGGGGACGGCGTGACAGAGACGGGGGCAACGAGGACGGCCTTAGCCATGACGGCCACGCCCAAAAAGGACAGGCCCGTGAAAAGCGCCCAGTACAAGAAGCTCTACGGCCCCTACGACCCGTTCACGACGGCCTGCGTCAGGGAGATGAACGCGAGGGCCGGAGTCACGTGGAGCACGTTCTACCACACAGGCAAGCGCGTCGCCGTCTCAGCCGCCGGGGCGGGCGCCGAGGCGTTCGCCGGGGAGTACGAGAACACCGAGATCTTCCGAAAGCTGCTCGACGCCATGGGGATAGGGGCAGCCCGATAACCGGGGCGTCACCCAGCGCCGGCATATCGGGCTAATCGGCGGCAGACTCGGAGACGGAGAGCTTTGGGATGCCGTTCTTTACGTTGAGCGTCAGGAGGGCGCGATAATCCGCGATGGCCTTTTTCTTTGGCTCCGGCGAGCTGATGAATATGCCGACGCCTACGACGGAAGCGCCAAACTCGCGGGCGATGTGCAGCATCCCGGCTGCCGTGCTGCCGCCGCGCATGAAGTCGTCGATCACGAGGACTTTGCTGGACTGCCCTAGGAGCCGGGTGCCAAGGTACATAGTCCTCACTTCGCCGTTGCTCATTGGGAAGTGCACGCCGACGGCAGGGCCGTCGCTGGGCCTGTTGCGGAAACGGCACACGGCCAGCGGGACGCCCAGCGCATAGGCGGTGAAGAAGGCGAACGGGATGCCCTTGACCTCGGTCGTCAAAACGACGTTAGGCTTCTGAGCCTCGAACATCGACGCGATCGTGAATCCCAAAAAGGACGCTATTCCCGGGTCGAACAGCACGTCCGTGTAATAGACCAGATCCCCTGGCAACAGGCGCTCCGGCACCGAAAGCGTATCGGCCAAGCGCTTTAAGCGCCCCTTGCGATACGCGACGGACGGGGACGCGAGGAAATACGCTCCCCCGCTCCTCCCCCTGTCGGTCACGACGCTTCCGACCCCTTCACCCTTGAGGGCTTCGGATATTATCTCTATGTCGTCGCTTATGAGCGTCTTCGAGACGCCGAAACCCGCTGCCGTCTCAGTGAGCGAGAGCAGCCGCGACGGGCTGAGAAGCATTCTGGACGCTATGCGTATGAGCCGCTCGATTCTTACTGCTCTCATCTCTTATATCACTCCAAAACCAGTGTCTTGTGAAGCCACGGGAAGGGAGGAATCCCCTCTGGCTCGATAAATCTCAGCAAACGCCCCGCCGCGTCCCTGCCTCTTTCATCGTCGAACAGGGCAAAGCACGCCGACCCGCTGCCACACAAACCCCAGGCAAGCGCGCCGGCCCTCTCCGCTACGGCGTACAACGAGCGGTAATCCTCATCATGCCGCTCGCAGCAACCGATAAAATCGTTCGGCAACTGGCCCAGCGTCTTGCGGTCCCTGAGCCCGCGCAGCACGGCAAAGGATTCCGCCCTCGCGTCCTCAATGGAAAGCGGGGACGTTTCAGAACGCGCCCTGCGGCTGTCAAGGACAGCATACGCCCCCGCCGTGTCGCTGCTCCACTTCGGGAACAGGACAACCGCCGACAGGTCAAGCCCGCCCGGATCGCGCAGTTCCTGGAGCCTCTCGCCTATCCCCTCCGCGAGCGCCAGGCCATAGCCGCTGGCCAGAAAAGCCACGTCCGCCCCCACCGACTCGACACCGCAGCCTATGTCAGCCCCAGACCGCGCTATCTCCCTCCAAAACCACCTGACCAGCGCGGCGGCGTTGCCACTGCCGGCGCCGAGGCCACTTCCCATAGGGACGCTCTTCGTGATCCTCATGTCCAGCGGCGGCATCGGCTTGTCCTCGTACGTCTTTCGCAGAAAGCCACAGGCCCGCATGACCAGATTCTCGCCTGGGACATCCATGCCTTCGACCGAAACCCGGTCCCTGTCCCGCGCATCCCTTATCTCCAGCGTCTCGGGCGAGCGCCGCCGCCAGAACAGGGAACAGACGTCATGGTATCCGTCCTCGCGTTTGCGAAGCACGCGCAGCGTGAGGTTAATTTTTATCGAACATACTTCTTTGAATATCATAAAGCCGGAATATTTGAATATATAGCCCGCAGATATCTATTGCTTTCCCTCTTCGACGGGCAAAATCCTCAGCTCTACCTCGCGGGTCAGGATATCCGCGTAGCTGAACGAAACGGTGCTGTTCTGCGATTCTACGAAAAGTGTAAATAGGCTTGGATAGGCTTCCAGAATAATCCCCTGACGGGCTTCAGCTTTCCGGCGCCCGTTCGCCGCCCTGTAAAAAACGCGGGAACCTCTGTACTGGCTGACTTTCTCTCTGATCGCTCTCAAACTATCCACCAAAAGAATCACTCCCGTAAGACGCGTCTAATGTCTGCACATATTAGCATCTTTACGAAGAAATATCAAGTTTTGGTCGATTCCGCTCATATTAGCCATTATGTTTCTTATATTAATGGCACATACCTGACCGACCAAAGTATATTTAAAAATAAGGCAACGGCATTGCCTTAAGGAATCGCCGGGATATTTGCTACATCAC
>JAIRNC010000046.1 GCA_031258255.1 Synergistaceae bacterium | reverse complement strand
GCGGAGCTTGGGATCGTCTTTTATCTGTCGAGCAGGATAGCCAAGCTCAGCCCGGCGACTGCGAGCGCGCTCTTCTTCGTCTACTCGGCGCTGAACGGCCTCACCATCGCGCCCATTTTATTGGTCTACACCGGGAGTTCGGTGGCTTCGGCGTTCCTGTCCACAGCCGGGATGTTCGGCGCGATGAGCGTCTACGGGACGGTGACCAAGCGTGACCTGTCCGGGTGGAGGAGCTTCCTCACGATGGGCCTGATCGGGCTTGTGATCGCCAGCGTGATAAACATATTCTTCGCGAGCGAGCGGGCGGGCCTGGTGATCGCCATCATGGGGGTGTTCGTCTTCACGGGCCTCACGGCCTACGACACTTACAAGATACGCGCCATGGCCTCCGGCGTGATCGGGGACGATGAGGCGTCCGGCAAGTTCGCCGTCCTGGGCGCGCTCACGCTCTACCTGGATTTCATCAACATGTTCATCTTCATCCTCCGCATCTTCGGGAAGAGAAGATAATCCGTCCCATATAACGCGCCCTTTAAGCAAACCGGCTTCCCGGCCCTGTCTGGCCGGGCGCCGGTTTTGGTTACGGGAGCGGCAGAGGGGGCGGATCTGGCCCGCATGAGCGAGAAAATACGCGTGGGGCTCTGCTCGTGGACTGACAAGACCCTGCTCAAGAGCGGCTTTTACCCGGCTTCCGCCTCGACGCCGGCGTCACGTCTCGCGCACTACTCAGGCATTTTCAGCACGGTAGAGGTCGACTCCACCTACTATGCCCTGCCAGACCCGGGGAACGTCTTTCGCTGGCTGGCCGGCACCCCGAAACACTTCACCTTCGGCGTGAAGGCATTCTCCATCTTCACGTTCCACCGCGCCAGGCTCGCGTCCCTGCCCCATTGGCTCCGCGAAGAGCTTTCCGGGGCAGGCGTCCCGCGCGACGCGCCCGTGCGGAGGGAGGATCTTACCCCAGGGCAGAGGAAGAGGCTCTTCGAGGAGTTCGTCTCACCAATCCGCATCATGCGCGATTCCGGGCGCCTCGCGTATCTGCTGTTCCAGTTCCCGCCGTACTGGACGTTCAGCAGGGACCGTCTGGCCTACCTCAGACGGCTCCGGGAGGTGAGCGGGCCCATGCCGCTCGCCGTGGAGGTGAGGAACGGCTCCTGGCTCGCCCCCGGCAACTACGAAAAATTCATCGATGCCCTTGAGGCTGAAAACATCGCCTATACAGCGGTCGACGAGCCGGACATCGGCTGGACGCCGGGGCCGGACTGGCCGCTCACGGCGGAGTGGGGGACCCTCGCGCGGTTCCACGGGCGCAACAGCGCCGGCTGGCGCGACAGGCGCGCCTCCGTCCACGAACGGTTCGACTACGAGTACAGCCCCTCGGAGCTGGGGGAGTGGCTTCCCAGGATCGAGGACGCCGTGAAGGCGAAGGCCGTCTATCTGATGTACAATAACTGCGTCGGGGACAAGGCGGCGCGGGCGGCGCTCGCGATGATGGAGATGCTGGGGCTGCCGGTAACGGGGCTGCGCGTGGCCCGCCAGAAAAATCTGTTTTAGGAAGAGTCATGGGTTATAATGAAGGGCAGGAGATGTCTTATGATTTTAAAGAAAGAATTCACGTTCGACGCGGCGCATAACCTCGTGAGGTATCACGGCAAGTGCGAGCGCCTTCACGGGCACACGTACAGGATGTCGGTCTCCGTCAAGGGGACGCCGGACAGCGAGGGGATGATCGTGGATTTCTTGGAGGTCAAGAGGATAGTGAACGAGGAGATAGTCTCCAAATTCGACCACGCGTACCTCAACGACATCTTCGAGCAGCCGTCGGCGGAGAACATAGCCCGCTTCGTCTTCGAGAGGCTAGACCCTCTCATCCGAGGGGATGGCTACGCGTTGCACGAGGTGGAGCTGTGGGAGTCGCCATCGTCGTCGGTCGTATTCGGGAGGGACGACATATAGGTGCGCGAAAAAAAGGAGCGCGAGCCGGAAGGGAAACTCGGGCCTAAGATAATATACTGGGCGTCCGTGGTTGCCATCGCTGTCATATGGGTCGTCGCCTTTAGGTCGTACTTCGAACAGTACGACAGCGCGCACCCCGAGATAGCCTGGGCGCTCCCCTGGGTTCAGTCTGATACGATCACCGCGAGCGGCGTGTACCTGTGGAACGAGGCGGAGGTGCGCGCGCCGGCGTCCGGGGCGGTGAGCTTCCCGAGCGGGGCGGGGCCGCTCCGGGTGGCGAAGGGCGCGATCTTAGCCAAAGTGGATGGCTCATACGTCAGGGCAGCCCAGGAGGGGTATTTCCTGGCCGGGTCGGACGGCATGGAGGGCAAGTGGAGGTACGCGGCGCTCTGGCCAGGCTACGACGAGCTGCCAAGCGCGCCGCCGGTGACGATGACAAAAGCGGGGCAGAGGGTGAAAAGCGGCGCGGTGATCGGCAAGCTCGTCCTGCAGCCCCAGGATCTCCGCTTCATAGGCTACGCCGATCTGACGGGCAATCTGGAAGAAGACCTTGCGTCAAACAGAGTAATGGTTAAAATGGACGCACTGGACACACCCTCTCACGCCCCGGTCAGGGTTTACGAGAGGGTAGGGCACAGGGCCAAGATGTACCTCACTGCCCCGTGGTTCCCGCCGGACGTGACGCTGTCCAGGAACTGCGAGATGTTAATAGAGGCGGGGACCGTGACGGGCGTCACAGTCCCGGAGTCGTCCGTGATAAGGAGGGACGGCGTCTGGGGGGCGTTCGTGCTGAAAGGCTCTGAGGCCTCTTTCGCGGCGGTGGAGGGGCGCTCGATCAGTGGAAACCGCTTTCTGGTGACGAGCGGCGTCAAGCTCGGTGACGCCGTCATAGTGAACGGGGGCAGTGCCCGCGAGGGCAGGGTCAGGCTCTGGTAAACCGCTAAAGGCAGGGGCGCGCGTGGACATGACGATCGAGACGATGATGGAAAACATAAGCGCGGTGCGCGCAAAGGTCGCGGAGGCGGCGAAGCGCTCTGGCAGGGGCGAGGAGGACGTCACGGTCATAGGCGTCTCAAAATTTCAGCCCCTGGACGCTTTGTATATGGCGCTGGACTGTGGTATAACTATTTTTGGCGAGAACAGGGTGCAGGAAAGGGAACAAAAAGCCGCCGCCTGGACGCGGGAGAGGGCCGAGTGGCACATGATAGGCCACCTGCAGCGCAACAAGGCGAGGAAGGCCGTGGAGCTTTTCGACTGCATCCAGAGCGTCGACAGCTTAGAACTCGCCCTGACGCTAGACAGGATCGTTGCGGAAAAGGCCAGTTCGGGCTTGAAGGCCGGACCTTTTGTCATTATGATAGAGGTCAACACCTCAGGGGAGGGGTCGAAAAGCGGGGTCTCCCCGGAAGGCTGCCTTGCGCTGACTGAGAAGATAATCAGCGAATGCCACAATCTCCTGGCCTGTGGCTTCATGACGGTAGGCCCCTTGGCCGGGGAGAGCGAAGCCAGGCGGTCATTCGCGCTCCTGCGGGCGCTGGCGGAGGAAGCGGACGCCAGGCTCGGGTTAAAGGCCCGCCATCTGTCCATGGGCATGAGCGGCGACTTCGAGGCCGCTATAGAGGAGGGCGCCACGGCCGTGCGGATCGGCACCGGCATATTCGGGGCCAGGCGGTCGCAGGATAAATTGTAATACGATCACAAAGCTGTCTCAAACGGGGGGTATGGTTGTGGGCGAACTTTTAACTTCTTTGGACGTAGTGAACCAAGGGTTTAAAAAGACGATGAGGGGATACGACCCCGCCGAGGTGGACGAGTTCCTGGACAAGGTGGCTGAGTGCATACAGGCTTACGTACAGAAAACCAAGGACTGCGAGCGCATCATCGCCGAGCAGGGCGAGAGGCTGCGCGATTACGACAACATAAAGGGCTCGCTGCACGAGGCGCTCCTGATGGCGCAGAGGAGCGCGGAGGAGAAGGTGAGCAACGCCACGGCCATAGCCGAGGAAAAGTTGAGCCAGGCCAACGCCTACGCATCCGACATCATCGCCGAGGCCAAGGCGAAGGCGGACAAGATCATCAGGGACGCGGAGCAGGAGGTGGCGGAGTGCGGGATAGAGGTGCAGTCATTGCAGTCCCTGCGCGACTCCGGGTACGCCAACATCCGCTCCTTCATCCGCGAGATGAGCGATGCCATAGAGAAGGCCGAGGGCGGCGGCAAGCTCAAGATGCCTGAACGCGCCGCGCACAAGGATCTGCCCCCCCGGAGCGCGTCTACGCCCATATCCTCCCTGGAGTTTGACAGGATCGAAAAGAGCGAGGAGGCCAAAAAGCAGGAGCTGTCGAACACCCTCAACATCTTGGGCATAGACCCGAGCCTTCTCAATTCCGACATGAGGATTGACAGATAAGGGAGACGGACCCCGTAGGCAGCCTCCCCGGCGTCGGGCCGAAGCGGCTGCTTTTGCTCTCCCGCCTGGGCATTCACACCGTCCTCGACCTCCTATGCCATCTGCCCGCCAGGTACGAGGACAGGCGGGCCGTGACGCCTATCGGAGATCTGCGGCGAGGCGCCTCGGCTGGGTCGGTCATCGCGGGCAGCGTGGAGGGGCTCCGCATCCGGCCTGCCCGCGCAAGGAACGTCCGCATCGCCACATTCCACGCCTCTGATCGGTCTGGCCGCGTTGCCGTGACGCTCTTCGGCGGGCCGCGGTCGTTTCATGGCCTGAGCGATGGGGCGTCTGTGGCGCTCTACGGCGTCCCCGAATGGCGCGGGGGCGGGCAAGGCATCCCTGAGCTTCGAAACCCGGACTGGGCTGTCGTCGAAGAGCGCCGCTCGCCCGGCAGGGACGCGGGTGACGCGCGGGTCGTCCAGATGCCGGCAGGGTGGGGCAGGCTGCTCCCCGTGTACCCCACCGTGAACGGTCTGCCGCGCAAGTTGCTGGCAGGGATGATATACGACTGCGTCACATCGCCCGATCTTGCCTTAACCGACCCGCTCCCGCCCGAAATCTTAAAAAAACGCGGTTTTCCGCCGCTCCGCCGTGCCTTGATGGGCGTACACGCGCCGCAGGATACAGGTGAGATCGAGCCGTCGCGCGCGAGGCTCGCCTATCAGGAGCTGTACGAGATCCAGAGAAATATCCGGGAGGCGGGCCGTGAGCGCAGGAAGAGGCACGCGCCGTCCTTGGCGGGCGGCGCGGGGGCGGCCGATGAGCTAGCCCGGACGCTCCCCTTCGGCCTCACGCCATATCAGCGGGACGCAATCGGCGAGATCTCAGCCGATATGTGCGCCGAGAGCCCCATGCACAGGCTCCTGCAAGGGGACGTGGGCGCCGGGAAGACGCTGGTGGCGCTATGCGCGGTGCTCCAGTGCGTGAGGGCGGGCTACGGGGCTGCCGTGCTGGTGCCCACCACGGTGCTGTGCGAGCAGTTTTTCTCCGAGTGCGCGGGGCGGCTTGCCCCCCTTGGCGTGAGGTGCGCCATGATCACTGGCGGTACGCGGCAGGGTGAGCGCGCGCGGCTCATTGAGTCGCTGCGGGGCGGAGAGACGGACGTCCTGGTGGGCACTCACGCCCTCCTGAGCCCGGGCATGGAGTGCCGCTCGTTGGGCCTCGTCGTGATCGACGAGCAGCATCGATTCGGCGTCCGCCAGCGCGCCCAGGCTGACACTGATCCATTCGTGGCTGGAGCGCTTTTCCCGCACACCCTCATGATGAGCGCCACCCCCATCCCGCGCACCCTCTGCCTCGCCCTCTACGGCGACGTGGAGACGACCGTGCTGCGCGGCAAGCCGCCGGGGCGCGCGCCCGTAGTTACGAAGCTGGTGAGCAGCAACCACACGGCGGACGTCTACAGGTTTCTATTGGACAGGGTGAGGGCGGGGGAGAGGTGCTGCTGGGTATGCCGCGCCGTGGGCGACGAGGACGGGTCCGGCGGCGCCGGCACAGCGTCGGTCGTAGACCGTGCCCTCGACATCGAGCGGGAGCTGGCCAGAAAACTCCCGGGCGTCCGCGCGGAGAGGCTGCACGGCAGGATGAAGCCGGAGGAGAAGGCGTCAGCGATAGCGCGCTTCAGGGACGGGTCGTCCCTGATCCTCGTCTCCACCACGGTCATAGAGGTGGGGATAGACATCCCGGAGGCAAGCGTCATAGTCATAGAGGGAGCGTCGCGCTACGGCCTCTCGCAGCTCCACCAAATGCGCGGCCGCGTGGGGCGCGGCGCCCGCGCAGGCGTCTGCCTGCTGCTGGACGCGGCTGCCGACATAAAAAGATCCCGGAGGCTGGAGATACTCGTAAAATGCGGCGACGGCTTCGAGATAGCGGAGGAGGATCTGAGGCTGCGCGGCGCTGGCGAGCTGGACGGCCTACGGCAGCACGGCCGCGTCCCCCTGAGGGCGGCCACGCTGCCGCGCGACTCCGCGCTGCTCGACCTCGCCCGCGCCGACCTGGCGCGCAACGGTCATTTTCAGTAACGGCTCGGCGAATCGAAGCGGACCGCGCTTGACGGTGGCGCGGTTACGCGGCGAGAGGTAGAAAGCCGGGTGGAGAAGGCGCTTGCAGAGATGCCGCTAGACGAATTGCGCCGCGCGCGCGGACTGTCCCAGAAAGCGCTTGCGGGGATGTTGCATGTCCAGCAGCCTGCCATCGCGAAAATGGAGCGCCGGGCAGACATGTATATTTCCACTTTGCGCAGCCATATAGAAGCGATGGGCGGCGAACTCGAAATAACGGCGCAGTTTCCTGATGGAGTCGTAAAAATTTCCAATTTTTCACAACTGGAATAACAACATACGCACCCCTGTCGTTCAGCACCGACAAACCCGCGTTGAATAAACACACGTTTGACGCGGGTGTTTATTTGTGTTCTGTCCGCACGGTCGTGTATCGGCACCCGTCGTAGGGGCGCGCATTGCGCGCCCCTATTTCCAGCACTGGCAAACCCGCGTTTGGCGCGGATTTGTCGTCAATGCAAGGGATTGCCGAGTGAGCGCCCGGAAGCGTACTTTCGGTACGCTCGCGACGGCGAGCGAGACGAGCGTGAAGCGGTGTCCGCGAAGACGCGCCAAGCTACTTGATAATGACATAGAACGGGCCGTCATCGTACCCGCCGCCGGCAATGAACCGGTTTCCGTCCCCGTCGTATATGTTGCCGAGCGCCTCGAGTTTTTTCAGCGCGCCCGGCCCCAGCGCGCGGGGCTTGTCTGGTTTCAGGCCGTAAAACATTTTGCCGCTGTTCTTGACGTATACCATGTTGCCGTAAGCGTTCATCAACGCAGGGTTGTCGTGGTATCCTTCCAGCTCCGACGCCGTGAACGTCTGCCCGCTGTTTAGGCCGTCCCCGGGGAAGGCGTTGTTGTCCATGTAATAGCGTAGGCTGGCCGCCTTTATGACGCGCAGGTCGTTTATCAGCTTCGTGGCGTCAGCGCTGTCAACAGAAGCCCCAACCGACACAATCATCATGCCGGCCAGGACGCCTATTATGACGGTCACCACCAGAAGCTCGACGAGCGTGAAACCGCGGAGTCCGGGCCGTCCGGCAAATGTCACGCCCTTGTCACGCAAAGCCCCCATCTCATTCGCCACCTCCCGTCCTGGTAACCTTGCCGCGCGAACCGTGCCGCAAAGGCAGGTAACTTACGATAACGCCTCAGCGAAAAAGACAAAGGCGGCGCAACATTATTAGCCGCAGCCGCCCTTGTCACGTTATGAACGCCTATGACGTTCTTTGTCTGACAACGGATTTTACCTGATTATCATATACGCTAAGCCTGTGCCGGAGTACTGGTTACCATCGCCGTCATAGATCGCCCCGTTTTTCTTCAGCTTATCCCTGGCGCCCTGCGAGAGCTTGTCCGGGGAAAGCCCGTAGAATACTCTATCATTGCTCCTTGCAAGAAAAATTGTGCTACCGTAGTTTCCGGCGAGCGGCTTGTCCATATACTTCTCAATCGACGTTACGACTCCAGGAGTCAATCTGTCTGCGGTGATACCATCTTCCGGCCACACATCCCAGTCCGCG
>JAIRNC010000011.1 GCA_031258255.1 Synergistaceae bacterium | reverse complement strand
GTTCGTGTCCATCCCGACGTAATAGGCGCCCGTCGGATCAAACGAACTTGCGGTTACTCCATCCGCAATGATAGTTCCAGTGGCATAATTGTTATTCAAAATAGCAATGTCATTCCTGTACACAATTGAAGCTGAAACACCGGCCGTTATATCTGCATTGACGGAGAATACGGCGTCGAAATTTGACGAAAGGCCGCGGCTGCTGATGTTGACGTCCGTTACCGTGCCTTTTCTGAGCGCGTCTGTCATGTCTACCATCATCGGCACGTTGTCCGACAGCTGTATCGCGTATTCGCCGGGCGCAAGATCCGAAACGCCGTTTTTATCGAGCGTCGCGCCGACAGCGCTCGACGAGATGTAATTCCCTTGGTAGTAATACACGCCGCCGAACGGTTCTGCCCGCGTCTCAACGCGCCAGACGCCCTCCACCATGTTGAGCGCGCTGAAGCTGTTTACCCCGGAGGAATCGTCTGTCGTCCCGTTCGTGTCCAATGTGCCGTGCTTGAGGTAGAGGATGTTGGATTTTTGAACTTGCTCGTTCCCGGCTTGCACCGTCTCGAAGGTTATCTTGTAATTGCCCTCCGCGTTCACCGTCTGGCCGAAAATGTCCTTTTTGAGCAGCGTGCCGCCGACCAGCACACGTATGTCGGAGGTGGACGTACTCCACAGGACGGCGGAGTCGCCGTTTAACAGCTGTTTCTTGTTGAACTGGGTTTGATTGGCTATGTCCGTGATCTGGCGGGAAAGCTCGTTTACCTCGAGCTGTATGTAACTGCGATCCTCAGCGGTCAGGACGTCGCTCGCCGCCTGTATCGAAAGCTCCCTCATCCTTTGAAGAATGGAGTGGATTTCGTTAAGCGCGCCCTCTGCGGTCTGAAGGAGCGACATGCCATCCTGGGCGTTCCTGCAAGCCTGATCGAGACCACGGATCTGGGCGGTCATCTTCTCTGATATCGCAAGCCCCGCCGCATCGTCTGCGGCAGAATTGACACGCAACCCTGTAGCGAGCTTTTCACTCGCCTTCGCCAGCGACCTCGTCGACTTCATAGTGGCATTGTAGGCCACATACGACATCACGTTATTATTGATCCTCATTGGCCCACACCTCCGTGCGTGGAACACCTGCGCATCCTGCGCAACACGCCAACCGCGACAACCTGTCCGAATAACTAGGAAGTATATTACAAAAAATTTTAACAAAAGTCAACGGCGTCGCGCGTCGCAACACGCTGTTGACTCTGGTCTTGAAGCTAAAGCTTAATAAATTGCAGTTGCTTTTTCAATCGAGCAGCGATCCGTGACCCTTGATCCGACAAGCCGCCTCAAGCCGTCAAGGCTCTTTCGTGATCGGGAAGTATATCCGGAGGTGCGTCACTTCTTTGAGGGCGTTGTCGTCGCGCCCGGACGATACGGGCAGCTTGCCCCACTCGCCGCCGCTCAGGCGCGCCAGGACTAGCGGTTTCCTGCCGTATGTCGACCAGAGATCCCAGAGCGTCTCACGGTCGGCTGTGCCGGGCACGAGGCCACCGGCGAAGAGCGGGGCCGTGCCGCCTAGCATGGACTTGCCGTCAGGGTGGGCTATTATCATCCATTGGGTCATCGACCACGCGCCCTGCATCTCCTTCGAGTGGAGCGCGTGATCCCACGGGATGATCTGAAAGCCGCCAATCTCGCCCCGGGGCGATGTGCTGACGTCGATCACGCCGGAGTGGTTCGCCCTTACGCGCCCGGCGTTCTGGAAGAGCGTACCCTCGAAACGCCCCGTCCCTCCGACGGGCCGTATCACCCTCGCTATCACCTCCGCGCCGGAAGCCTCGCTCCACGCCGTCACCCTGCCTCCGGGGCGGTTTTCGAACTCCACCATGTATGGCATGTCGCCCTCGTATACGCTGAACACGAGCGTCTCTCCGTCTTCTGGCAGGCGTCCGCTTTCGAGGGGCCTCGTCCCCGTCTCGCCCGAGACCGTTATCCTCGTCCCCACCGGCGGCGCCCAGGCGCCAAAAAAGCCCGTGCCGGCCTTGGCGTCCAGGACGATGGACGCGCCAGCGCCAGCGGCCGGCGCTATCGTTTCCTGCGGGATCACGCTCATCGTGCGTCCGCGGCCGTCCTCCACGCCGATCAGGATGTGAACGGCGTTCACGGCGGACGCGGTCACCGCCCCAGGCTTGCCCCACGCGCTCGCGGTGTAGCTGGGCCACCGGGTTTGCTCCGGCAGCTTTTCCACCCGGCCGAGGTCGAACTCGCTTCCGTCAGGCAGCACAGAGGTCACACGACGGCCGGCCTCGAACGGGATTCTGATCTCGTAAATCAGCCTGGACTCGCCAGACGCGGGAGCGCCTGGCATGAGCGCGATGAGCGCAAGGACGGCAATAAGCGTTTTAAGTCGCATGGCGGTGCCTCCAGTTCCTCGGGGGGCTGGAAACCCCCAACCCCCGCACGGTTATTTACGCGATTATTTTACTATACTACAGAGGCATATTCAGCAAAAAATGCTGTCGCCGTGGTGATTACTTGGGGGCGCTTGACTAAAGATGAGATATGATGTATAAAGCGTTCGTCGAAGGTTACAAAATCGCCCTAGGGGAGGTATCAGGACATGAAGGGTATTGCTGATCTGAGAGCCACGGTTATGCCAGCTGATGTCGCGATATTCTCCTTTACAGGCACGGATCCCGTTTCCTCCGGGGTCTGTGCTGTTGGCCGGGTATATGGGTTTTTTTGACGCCATGAGACGGCCTTAGCATAAACCATTTGGATGAAACCGGGATCCCGCGTCAGGGGTCCCGGTTTTTTTGTTGTGCAAACACAAAGAAAGAGGGGGAGTTGCGTTGCGTAAGGTAAGCAGGTCTGCGGTTCTGGTTTCGGGTGCCATACTTCAGTTGTTTTTGGGGATAATTTACGTCTGGAGCGTCTTCGTGCTTCCGGTCAGCGAGGAATACGGGTGGCCGGTGGCTGACGCGAAGCTGGTTTCATCGTTTTTGCTGGGGTTTTTCGTGCTGGGGATGCTTGGCGGGGGACGGATGGAAAGGCGGCTGGGGACTCACAGGCAGGCCTTGGCAGGCGGGACGCTCCTAGCCATAGGGATGGCGGCTACGGCGTTCATCCCCGCTGGTTCAGGGTGGCTCATCTGCCTTACCTACGGCGTCGCTGGCGGCTTCGGGGTGGGCATGGGATACGGGGCTGTGGTCTCCTGCGTCCCGAAATGGTATCCTGAGAAGCGTGGGCTCGCGACCGGGGTCAGCGTCTGCGCCTTCGGTTTCTCCACGGTGGTGTTCGCGCCCCTGATCGGCGAGCTTATAAGGCGTTATTCGGTGCGCTCGGCGTTTCTGATCCTGGGGGCCGCCTTCCTGCTGGTGACGCTGGCCTTCTCATCCTTTGTACGCCTGCCGGAGGCGGCCGGGGGAGGGCGCAAGACAGACGGACGGGGCAATAGGCAGTACACGACGAGAGAGATGATAACGACGGGGCGCTTTTTCTTGATAACCTGTTCCCTGATGCTGGGCACCAGCGCGTTTTTCATCCTCAATCCTTCGTTCGTGACGCTGGCGAACGAGCGAAATATAGGTTCGATGGCCACTTTGATAGTGATGATAACAGGCGTGGCAAGCGCTGTGGGGAGGCTTGTATTCCCGCTCATATCGGAAAAGACGGGCCGTGAGACGGCTACTGCCATTGCGATCGGCCTCACGGCGCTCTGCTCCTTCGCCCTCTGTTTCGCGCAGGGGCCGTCCTTCATCGTGATAGTGGCTGTATGCGCGCTCTGCTACGGGGGTTATTCCGGCATTTATCCGCTCCTGACCGGCGATTATTTCGGCCTGGAGTACGTCGGCCCGAACTTCGCCGCCGTCATGTGCGGTTTCTCCGTTTCCGCGCTCTGCTTTCCGATGATTCTGACCAGGCTGTTCGCGGGCACGCGGCTCTTTGTGGCGCTGGGAGTGCTGTGTCTTGTAGGCGTGGGGCTTGTGGCGGCGCTGGCAGCGTCGAAAAAAGCAACCCGCGAAACGGCGCCCGGCGTCGCCTCCAAGACATAAACGATTTTTTGAGTCGCTCCCTGCGTGGGATTCCTGCCGAATTGCACAGGGATCCCATGTAGCTGCGCCGTGCGTGGAGAGTCAAAATAAAACAGCGCCGAAAGCAGTGTTGACAAGGAAAATGAATCGATGCTAATATCTTGTCTGATTTTGTTAGGTCTGACATATTTTTGTCGGCATAGGGGGACTTAATCTGAAAAACAGGATCATATGCGGTGTCTCGGCGATAGCGCTCGGCGCTCTGATATCTCTGGGGCCTCAGTGCCTTTTCAAGGTCTGTGAGCCGATGATGGGCGGCCGTTTCATGACCTGCCACTGGACGGCGCGGGCGGAGCTCGGCACCGGCGCCGTGATCGCCGCGCTGGGGTTGCTGATCCTGGCGTTTAAATCGGCGAAGACGAGGCTGGGGCTGGTGTGCGCGGCCCTTCTGTCCGGGGCGCTGGCCCTGTCGTTCCCGCACGTCCTGATCGGCGGGTGCGAGATGGAATCCATGGCTTGCAGGGCGGTCGCCTTCCCGGCCCTTACGGTTTTCAGCGTCCTTGCCATCGCAGGCTCAGCGCTTGAGCTTTTTTATCTGCACAGATCAGGCAGGGATTGATCGGATGAACGCAGGCCCCTGCCTGAGCTTTTATGATATCGCCATGAGCAATCAGCGCCAGAGGCCGTTCAGAAGTACGTGTCTCGTGGCGCTGGCGGCGGTTTTGTCGTTCATGCTGTCCGGCGGCGCCATCCTGGCATACGGCCTGGCAGAGGGGGCGGACAATCTCTCGAAGCGCCTCGGCGCCGACATAATGATCGTGCCGAGCGGTTACGAGTCAGCGGTCACCGGGATCCTGCTCCGCAGCGAGCCTAGCGCTTTCTACATTGACCCCGATTGGATCGGGAAAATATCTTCCGTGGACGGGGTGAGCGTCGCGTCGCCTCAGTTTTTAGTAGCCTCCCTCAACGCTGGATGCTGCTCCGTGCCGGTTCAGATCGTGGGCTACGATCCAAGGACCGATTTCGTCATAGGGCCATGGATAGGGACGCGCGCGCCGAGTTCGATTTACGGCACCGACATCGTGGTCGGGAGCGCCATCACCGCCGAAGTGGGAGGGAAACTCAAGTTCTTCGAGCGGGAATACGACGTCGTGGCGCGGCTCGACAGGACCGGAATGGGATTCGACGCCACCGTGTTCATGACGATAGACGCGGCCAGGAGGGCAGCCGGGGATTTCGTCAGGATGGGCGGGCACTCTGCCGCCAGGGCCGACTCCATATCGTCCATCTTCGTGCGCGTCTCGGAGGGACGCGCCGTGGAGGATGTCATGTATAATATCCAGAAAAAATACGGGTTCGGCGGCAGCGGCATCGCACTCGTCCAGACGAGGAGGTTCGTCGACAGCGTGGCGTCCGGGATCAGCGCCCTGATCTTCTTTATAGTCGCGCTGGAATCGATAATATGGGTCATGGCTGCGTTCGTGCTCGCCATAGCCTTCTCACTGACAGTCAGTGAACGCCAGAGGGAGTTCGGCTTGCTGAGGTCGATAGGGGCGACGAAAACAAAACTGGCCGCGATTGTCATGGCTGAATCCGGCATAGTCAGCTTTTACGGGGCGATCATAGGGACGTTCCTCGCCGGCCTCACCGTGCTGCCGTTCAGGATCTACATCGCCAGCGTCCTCAAGATGCCGTATGCGCAAGCGCCAATTGACAGGCTGGCGCTGATCTTCCTCGCGAGCCTGCTGCTGTCGTTCGCCGTAGGCCCTGTCGCCTCGCTGATACCGGCGCTCCAGGCCGGCAGGAGCGACGTGTGCTCCGTGATAAGGGGTGGCGAGCTGTGATGTTCGAGGCAATCGGGCTAAAAAAGGAATACAAGCGCGACGGCGCGCCTTTCCTGGCGGTAAACGACGTCTCCATCAGCATCGGCAAGGGGGAGTTCATCTGCGTCACGGGGCGGTCCGGTAGCGGGAAGAGCACACTGCTCAACATCCTGGCTGGGATGTCGCCCCCAACGTCTGGCGAAATAGTCTTCCAGGGCAGGAAATACTCATCGTTGAAAGACCGTGAGCTTTCGGCGATCAGAGGCGCAAAGATCGGCTATATCATGCAGGGGATGTGCGTGTTCTCCAATTTCACAGTCCTTCAAAACGTGTCCATGCCTCATTTTTTCAATAAATTCCACTCCGACGCGGAGGGGCGCGCGAGATTCCTGCTGGATCAGCTCGGAATCGAGCGTCTTGCGCGGCAGTACCCTCCGAGCCTCTCCGGGGGCGAGATCAGGAGGGTCGCGATAGCAAGGGCGCTCTTCAATTCGCCCGATCTGCTCATAGCGGACGAGCCGACGAGCGACCTGGATGACGAGACCACGAAAGAAATCATGCGTGTTTTCGAATCCATTGTGGGCCAGGGGACTTCGGTTTTGATGGTCACCCACGACGCCGGCGCCGCCTCTTTCGGCAGCCGGCGCTACGTGATGGATTCGGGCGTCTTGGCGAGCGCGGAAAAAAACCAGGCAAGGGGCAAGCCCCCCGTACCCTTAATTTGAATCAGTCATACGATTGTTCTGGATGGACAGAAGTTCCGCCTCAGGGTCAAAAGGAGATTCCATGTCCGACGTGATCCGGTTGCGTCCCGTCGTTTTCGATGTATAGCATAGCTGGTCGGCCAATTCCATCAGTTCCTGGACGCCCTTCATCTGATAAGGGTGCCTGGCCGCCAGGCCGATGCTGACCGTCAAATACGGGCCAGCCTCGCTCTTCGGGTTCGGGATCCTCAAGTCTTCCACGTTGCGGCGTATCATCTCGGCCAGTTCCAGCGCCGATTTGCCCGCACAGAAGGGCAGCACCAATACGAATTCCTCGCCGCCAGCGCGCGCCAGCATATCCGACGAACGTCTGATGCAGCGCTGCACGCAGTTGACAAAACTACGCAGACACTCGTCGCCTTTCAGATGCCCGAAAGTGTCGTTATAATACTTGAAGCGGTCGATATCAAGGTACACAATTGCCAACGGCTGCCGCAGACGTTTGCATTCCTCCCAGATCCGGGCGGCGTACGCGTCCAGCGCCCGGCGGTTGCTGATGCCGGTAACCTCGTCGGTGGTAGAGAGAGCTTCCAGTTCGCTGTTCAGCCTCATCACGTCCTGGGCCGCGGAGAAGAACTTATTGTTCAGGACGCCCAGCTCGTCTTTACGCGAAACGATCCCCAGTGACTTGAAATCTCCACGGCCAAAGTATTCGGAAGCCTGTGACAGGTTTTTCAAAGGGACGCTGATGTTCCGGATGATTATAGAAACGTACACGGCGCCCAGGAGGAACAAGACGAAGATGGCAATAAAAGCCCCCCTGATATTTCTGTCGTAGTTGTTCTGGAGATTTATCGATTCCGCGTTGATGTTGCTGACCATGGAGTTGAACGCCACCGTCGTATTCTTGTTCAGAGGATCGATAATCTCCCTCTGCAGTTTGAGGAAAAAACCTTCCACCTCGCTGCGGTTGAGGGAGGGGAGGGCATAGCGGAAATTCTGCAGATGATACAAATAGCCGTAAACTTTATTGATGGCCTCGTTTTGCGGCGATTCTGGCGGCAGCATGCCTTCCAGTTTTATGATGTCCTCCTCGAGGATGGCGAAGCTCTCGTCAAATTGCCTCGAGAGCTGGGCCGTTACATGTTCATCCCCCCAGAAAAGGAGAAACTCGATGGACATGGCGTGAACGTTGTTGTAGCTTTCCGTAATATCCCTCATGAGGCTGAACTGGCGGAAAAACTCGTCCATGCTTTTCTGGTAACGAGTGTTGCTGTTGCGCCCGATGACCGTGACGATTGACACGAAGACGAGGCCCAGCGCCATGACCAGAAAAGCGATTGACTTGATCTTGGTGTCAATGGAGATATTCCCGAAGAAATCGTCTACTTTTTTCATCTGCCCAACCCGCCATCCATGCAATTTCTCAAAGATCCCATTTTTCTTTCAGGCGCGCCAAAGTACCGTCAGCTTCCAGTTCCTTCAGGAAAGCGTTCAGGTAGTCCAGCAGGTCTTGATTGCCGAGTTTGATGGCTATGCCGTAGCTGCCCGGATGAAAAGTTTCCTCCATGACCTCCAGCTGTTCGCTCATATAGCCGAAAAGAGCGGCGCGGACCGTGCAGAATGCGTCGACTTCGCCTCTCTTCAGCGCGCCGACGATAACAGGGTAGTCTGGGTATTCCACGATCTCCGTGTTCATATTCCGCTCCTCGATCATTCCGGGCAAAGGCCAGGACGGGGCTGTCCCTTTGGCTATCCCCACTTTTTTACCGTCCAGCTGCTCGATCCTGCTCATCTGATCGCTTTTCCGCACCAGGAACGCCAAGCCTTCGGTGAAATAAGGATCCGAAAAATGAACCAGTTTCCTGCGATCGTCGTTTATGGTAAAGGTGCCGATCGTGAGGTCTATAACCCCTTGATTCAGCTTCTCCACGCGGTTTTGCGGCGTCACCGGCTTGATACGGATCTTGCTTTCGTCGCCCAGTATGTGCTTGGCCAGCATTTTCGCGATATCGACCTCCATCCCCTCAAATTCATCGGTCTCATAGTTAAGGGTGCTCATGCGGGGAGAATCCACCTTTACCCCCACCAGAAGGATGCCGCGCGCCCTTATCATATCCATGCAGGGCTGCGTGGAAGAGGGGTTTGCGTAAGCGCGGGAAGCCGCCAGTATACACATGAGCAAAGTCGCAATAAGAACTCTTTTCATAATTATGTCCTCACTTTTCTCGGTACTTGCCGGGGAAGTACCAAAACTTGGCAAAGCCAAAAACGGGTTAAATCCCATGTCTATGGACAAATCAAAGTTTACGGAACAAAAGAAAGCCCATGGAAGATGCAAACAGTTTATATCATAATACTTGAAATTACAATGGCCTGAATGATAGGATAGGATGCACGGCGACGGTCGTTATCTGCTTCACGGCAAGTACATGCTCTACGACGCCAAAACGGGCTTGCTCACGCGCGGCGGGTGAGCCCGGCCAGGGGATGATGCCCGGATGGGAAACGCTTCCACGAAACGTTACGCTAGGCATATAGTGCTAAAAAAGGTCGGAGCGGCGGGACAGAGGAAACTGCTGGCGTCTCGTGTGCTGGTGATAGGCGCGGGCGGCCTGGGCTCGCCGGCCGCTCTTTACCTCGCTGCGGCCGGGGTTGGAACGATAGGCATAGCCGACGGGGACTCGGTGGAGCTCTCGAACCTTCAGCGGCAGATACTGTATGAGCCTGACGACGTGGGAGCTTTGAAGGCCGGCGCCGCCAGGGCCAGGCTCGAGACTTTCAACCCAGACGTGAGCGTTGAGGCGCATGAAACGTTCATGACGCCGGAAAACATACAGGGCGTGGTCGAAAAGTACGACTTCGTCGTAGACGGGACGGACAGCGCGTCGTCGAAGTTCCTTATAAACGACGCATGCGTCATGGCCCGCAAGCCGTTCGTTCACGCCGGCATAGGAAGTTATTACGGGCAGATGATGACGTGCGTCCCGCTTGAGACCCCGTGCTGCCGCTGCGTCTTCGGCGAGCCGGACGAGACCCAGGGAAGGCGGGGCGGTGTGATCGGCGCCGTCTGCGGTGTGATCGGCGCCCTCGAAGCGATGGAGGCAATAAAATACATACTCGGGCTTGGCGACCTCATTGCCGGACGGCTGTTGACATACGACGCCCTGGGCGCCAGTTTTCGCTCGATAAGGCTCGCGGGGCGCGACCCTTCATGCCCCGTATGCGGCGACGAACCGACCATCACGACGCCTCTGGGCTGACCTCGTATAGATTTCGCGGACGGCGCCGGGAAAAGGTACCTAGCCTCGCCCCTGGCTTCCGATGGCGACCAGTTCCTCCTGAAGGACGGCTAAGGCGCTGCCTGGTTTTATGGGATAACCGCATCTGAGGCAGCCCCTCTCTATCGCGGCGACGAGCGAGACTAAGGTGTTGGCCGTTATGTTCCCCATGTGCCCGACGCGGAAGCCGGCGCCCGCGAGATCGCCCTGGCAGCCAGCTATGTGAGCGCCCTCGTCGTACACGGCGGCCCTAAATTCCTCGTCCTTTGCCTGGGCGCCTTCCGGGTAGAGAAAGGCGGAGACTGTCGGGGAGGCTAGATGCTCATCGGCGGCCAGTTTAAAACCCAGAGATGAGACGGACTTGCGCACAGCGGCGGCGAAGCGCCTGTGTCTTCTGTCCCGTTCCCCGATCCCCTCGCCCTTGATTATGCGCACGGCTTCGGCCAGCGCCCATATCATGTTTATCGGAGGGGTGCCCCAGTATGCCCTCGCGTCCTTCATGACGGGGATCCACTTCGCGAAGTCTATGTACGACTCCGCTATGGCTGGCATGTTCAGGCGCTTTTCTATGGCCCTCTGGCTAGCCCACAGTATCCCGAGGCCGGGCGCCATCCCCATGCCCTTTTGCGAGCACGTCAGCATCACGTCAATCCCCCAATCCATGTAGAACTCGACCGCGCCGGCCGAAGCCACGCCGTCTGCGACCAGCAGCACGTCCGGGTGTTTCAGGCGCATCATATCCGCCAGCTCGAAAAGGGGGAGTTCGACGCCGGTGGAGGTCTCCACGTGGGTTACAACGAGGACGTCCGTCTTTTTTCCGGCCAGCCTCTCGTCGATCTCTTCCAAGGATACGGTATCGCCCGGCGGCGCTTTTATCGTGTCAAGGTCGTAGCCTTTGCGCGAGCATATGTCGATATACCTGTCCCCAAAGTGCCCGTTGGAGCAGACGAGCACGCTGTCACCCCTCCGGGCTGTGTTCGAAACGGCCATCTCCATAGCCATAGTCCCGGAACCAGCCACTGCGAACGCCATCCCGTCACATCTCCAGGTGTTTTTCAATTCCAGGACAAGTGCGTCGAAATCGGCAATGAAGCGCGGGTCGTGAAAGGCTATCGTTTCCTTGGCCATCTGTTCCTGTATCGACCTAGCTATGGGTGTAGGGCCTGGTACCATAACGAGGGGGTTGACTTGGATCATCGTTTGAGCCTCCTAGCGCAAAGAGTCTGGATATCGTACCATAAAATGGGGCAAAATTATTGCCGGGCTGCGCGGATTTATCCAAGGTAAGTGCTTTGGTAAGTGTTTTTGCGATATCTCGGAAAATTTAAGGAATCGCTGCTTAAATGTTCTCCCGAGCGAAATGGAGCAGATTTGTTCGCTTCCCGAAATGGCAGCCGTGAAAATGACCACAGGCGTAGCAGAGCTACGCCCAGGATCATTTTTGCGGCTGACATGAAGGGAACGGGCGAAGATGCTCATTGCAGCCAAAGGTTATTTAATCAGCGGTTCCTTAGTTTCCACTTTTTTTGAAGGGTAATGTGCGATTCCTTCATAATATCAGGATGTACAACAGGCCGATTCGAGAATATACTCATAAAAACTTGGCGGTGTGTCAAAGACATGCAGCAGTCAGCGGAATCCAACCACTGCCAGGAGACGAGGAAGATTAAATGGAATTGGCAGAACAGGTTCGTTTATCCTTGGCACGAGTGCCACGCGCGCTCGGCGCGATGTATCATATAAAGGGGAAGGCTTGGATTGATCGAGTACGCTGGCTTATGGTTCCTCTCCCTGCGATTTTGCTCGTGTGCGTCCTCTCGTCTGGTGCCGCCGCGGCGCATTTCAGCCTGACAGAGCCGGAAAAGGACTACCTGGCGTCCATCCGCAAAAAGCCTCTCGTGCTCGCTTATTCCTTTGACTTGCTCTACTCGGACGACGGGAAAGAGGGGCGGGGGATGCTCGTGCCCATAGCCGGATTTATGCGCAAGGAGCTCGGCATCGAGGTAGAATTGCGCAAGGTCGCCTGGAAGGACGCCTTCGACGCCGTCGATGACCGGTCGGTCGATCTGTTCGGCCTGCTCTCCCTCTCGGAGGGGAAAAGGCGGAAGTATATCACCGTAGGCCCGCTCTTCAGTTCGGGCGCGCAGATCGTCACCACGCTTGGGCGCCCTGTCGGGAACGAACTCGGCCTGAACGGCAAAAAAGTCGGCCTCCTGACTGAGAATATTGTGAAGGACGGGCTGGCTTCGTATCTCTACCCCAACGGGAATGCCGTGTACTACGACTCCGTGTCGGGGCTGCTCGATGGCCTTCAAAGCGGGGAGATCGACTGCGTCCTTGCGTTCAACAACACCGAAATTGAGATCATCCGTTTCCCGGGCGTGCGCCATGAGTTCGCCGACCAGAATTTCAACTCGGAGCAATACCTCATAACGATGAACGAGGACCTTGCCCCGCTCGTCGGCATATTGAACCGTTTCCTGGACTCGCCGGCTGGCGACGGCTTTAAGGCATCCATCGAAGAGGCCAGGAGGGACGCGATCATGTACGCGGCCCAAAAGCTCTACGCCTGGGAGATAGGGTTCGTGCGGGGCCGTTACCCGGAAATCAGGATGATCGAGGGGGGAGACATGTATCCGCTGAGCTACGTCGAAAAGGGCGAGCGCAAGGGGTTCATGCTCGAAATAAACGGAGTTTTTGAAGACCTGACGGGGGTGCCGATAATCATTCAGGATATCGACGCGGGCGTCTCCTCCACCGTGGGCTTGATTCGCTCCGGGCGCACGCACTTCGCCCTCGACGCGTACACAAACCCCGGATTCACGCACGATCCCAGCCTGACCTACTCGCTCCCGGTATGGAGCGATAACATCAGGACATACACGTACAGGGACTTGAGAAAGAGCATCGAGGAAGCCGCGGTAGGCACGACGCTGAACGGTCTCACGTATATCGACTGGGACGACATGCCGGATCGCCGCCCAAAAATCTACAGCTCGCGCGCGGCCCTGCTCGGCGCCCTCAGAAGCGGCCAGGTTGACGTGGCGCTCATGAGCGAGATGACGTTCAACTATCAGTATACCATCATGAAGGACTATGAGCTGCGCGAGTTCGACGACACGCATGCGATGGTCTGGGTGAAGGTAGCGTGCGGCACCCAAAACGCGGTGCTGAACGAGCTGTATGACGCGGCCGTGCTGCTGCGCCAGACGCTTTACCCTAATTCGCTCAACGGGTGGAGGCACCTTTCTGACCGCTATAAATCTGACTACATCAGGCTCCGCGAGTCTCGCAAGAGCATATTGCAGGCCGTCGCGATAGTTGGCGCTGCCATGCTCGCAATGATGCTCTACTCCTTTAATCGCCTGTTCAGGTACGACAGGCAGATATCCCGGCTGATGATGAAGCAGCAGACGTTCGACCTCGTGTGGGGCGACCTCAAGGCCGGGCGGCTCATCAGCAAGGGCGGCAACCCTATATTCAGGAACTGGGGGTTCGACCTAAAGGGAAGGGAAAACAGCATCGACGAAATGTCCGTTGTGCTCGGCAGGGACCTGCGTTCGGAATACACGTCCGAGATGGAATGCATGAAGAAGAGCGGCTCTGACATGACGGTGTCGCAGAAAATGCTGATATCCCCTAAGAGCGGCCAGAAGCTGTACTATCGTCGTTACCTCCACTACCTGAGCGATCATCAGTTTATGGAGTGCCTCCAGGACGTGACGGACGAAATCGAACGTCTTGACACCCTCAGCACAGCCGCTTCCACAGATTTTCTCTCAAGGTTGCTCACGAGACAGGCGATGAACGACAAGCTCCTCCAGAAATGCGGGGATCTGGCGGAGGGCGCGGGGCGGGCGTTCGTCATAATGATAGACATAGACGACTTCAAGAAGGTGAACGACACTTACGGGCACGACGCCGGCGACGAGGTGCTGAAGGACGTCGCGTCGATAATAAAGCGCATCGTCGGCGCGGACGGGATGACTGCGCGCTGGGGCGGCGAGGAGTTCCTCGTGATGCTGGACTGCGCGGACGGCGAAACGGCCAAGGAGCGCGTCTGGGAGATTGTGAGGGCCGTGGAGGCATCCGAGACGCGCGTAAACGGCACGGAGAAGATCATAAAAGTGACAGTATCGGCGGGGATGGCGGAGATGCGCCCGGGGAGACACTACAACGCCTCCGTGCGCTTTTCTGACAACGCCATGTACGACGCCAAGCGCAGCGGAAAGAACACCGTCCGGGTGTGGAACGCCCGCCTAAAACGGAGCGAATGATTTATCCTGAATAAACGAGCGCGGTTGCGACTAAAATGGTAAAATATTGGCTACAATGAACTGAACTAATGAACTAAAATTAAGGAGGAGTTTTTTTGGCTGAGGCTGTTTACTTGGTTTTGTCGAACGGCCAGGTGTTCGAGGGGACACCGTTCGGCGCTACGGGCGAAACCGGAGATGCCGTGGGCGAGGTCGTCTTCACGACCGGGATGACGGGCTACCTGGAGACGCTGACCGACCCTAGTTATCACGGTCAGATCGTCGTCCAGACGTTTCCCATGATCGGTAATTACGGCGTGATACCAGATGATTTCGAGAGCGCGCGCCCCCAGCCGAAGGGCTATGTGGTGAGGGAGTGGTGCCGCAGCCCGTCGAACTTCAGGAGCGAGGGCGACCTGGGCTCGTTTTTGGCCGCAAACGGCATTCCGGGAATCTGCGGCGTGGATACCCGCGCGCTTACCAGGGTCATCCGCGAGTCGGGAACCATGAACGGTGTGATAACCAGAAACCCCGAAGAGACAGACCTCGAAGCGCTCAAGGGCTTTTACATACGAGACGCGGTAGCTGGCGTGTCCATCAAGGAGGCCGCGGTATTCTCCGGGCCGGATCCCAGGAAAGTCGTCGTCCTCTGGGACTTTGGCGCGAAGGAGAATATCGTAAGGTCGCTCGTCGGGCGCGGCTGCCGCGTGATAAGGGCGCCGCACAGCTCGACAGCCCTCGACATACTCTCCTATAAGCCGGACGGCGTGATGCTGACCAACGGCCCTGGGGATCCCCTGGACAACCCCGGCATCGTCAAGGAGCTGAAAAAGCTCATGGCGCACCGCGTCCCGACGCTTGGGATATGCCTGGGGCACCAGTTGCTGGCGCTCGCGATGGGAGGCGCGACCGAGAAGCTCAAGTACGGCCACAGGGGGGCGAATCAGCCCGTCCGAGACCAGAGGACAGGGCGCGTCTCGATAACGACCCAGAATCACGGTTACGCCGTCGTGCCCCAGAGCATCGACAGCAACATCGCCGAGGTACGGTACGTCAACGCGAACGACGGCACCTGCGAGGGCGTCGATTACAGCTCTATCCCCGCGTTCACCGTGCAGTTCCACCCGGAGGCCGCTGCCGGGCCGAGGGACACGGCGTTCCTCTTTGACCGCTTCATGCGCCTGATGGACGGGGGGGCCGGCGCCAATGCCGCTTGATCCGAACATACGCAGGGTGCTGGTGATAGGCTCCGGGCCGATAGTGATAGGGCAGGCCGCCGAATTTGACTACGCCGGTACGCAGGCGTGCCGCGCGCTGAAGGAGGACGGGCTTGAGATTGTGCTGGTGAACTCGAACCCGGCCACCATAATGACCGACTCCGCTACGGCGGACGCCATCTACATCGAACCGCTCACGGTCACGGTGCTGAAGAGGATAATAGAGAAGGAGAGGCCGGACGGCCTGCTGCCCACATTGGGCGGGCAGGTCGGCCTCACGCTGGCTATGAAGCTGGCCAAGGAGGGCTTCCTGGAGCGAAACGGGGTGCGGCTCCTGGGGGCAAAGCCCGAGACGATCGACCGCGCCGAGGATCGCAGACTCTTCAAGGAGACCATGATGAAGATCGGCCAGCCCGTGATACCGTCGAAGGTCGTGGAGGACGCGGAGGCAGCCGTGGCCTTCGCCGGCGAGATTGGCTACCCCGTGATCGTGCGCCCGGCCTTCACCCTCGGGGGGACGGGGGGAGGCATGGCCCAGGACGAGGAAAACCTCCGAAAGATCGCGCGCGACGGGCTGCGCCTGTCTCCGATAACGCAGATCCTGGTGGAGAAGTCCGTGGCGGGCTGGAAGGAGATCGAGTTCGAGGTCATGCGCGACTCCGCGGCGAACGTCATAGCGGTCTGTAGCATGGAGAACTTCGACCCGGTGGGCATCCACACCGGGGACAGCGTCGTTGTGGCGCCTGCCCTCACGCTGGCCGACAGGGAGTACCAGATGCTCCGCACCGCCGCGCTGGACATCATCACGGAGCTGGAGATAGAGGGCGGCTGCAACTGCCAGTTCGCGCTCGACCCTTGCAGCTTCGAGTACGCCGTCATAGAGGTGAACCCGCGCGTGTCGCGGTCCTCGGCATTGGCGTCGAAGGCCACGGGGTACCCGATAGCGAAGGTCGCGGCACGGATCGCCGTCGGCTACACGCTCGACGAGATACCGAACGCGGTCACCGGGAAGACGTGCGCCTGTTTCGAGCCGACCTTGGACTACGTCGCCCTGAAGTTCCCGCGCTGGCCCTTCGACAAGTTTGCGAGCGCGCCGCGCGGGATCGGTACGCAGATGAAGGCCACGGGCGAGGTTATGTCGCTCGCCGCGAGCTTCGAGGCCGCGCTCATGAAGGCCATCAGGGGGGCTGAGATACACCAGCAGACGCTTTTCCTCTCAAAGCTGGCAGGCTGCCCCGACGAGGAATTGCTCAAGTCTGTCGGGACAGCGACGGACGAGAGGCTGTTCCAGATCTTCGAGGCGCTCCGCAGGGGCGTCACCTGCCAGGAAATCCATGAGATAACGATGATAGACCTATGGTACTTGAACAAGCTGCGCGGCCTCGTGGATTACGAGGCCAGGCTGAGGGAACACGGCCTCTCCGACGCGTCGTACAGGGAGGGCAAGCGCTTGGGCTACCCCGACGCCGTGATCGAAAAAATCTCGGGCTGCGCCGTGGAGCGGCATATTCCCGCATCTTACAAGATGGTTGACACGTGCGCCGGGGAGTTCGCGGCCGTAACCCCGTACTTCTACGCGTCCCACGACGGGGACAACGAGGCGGCAGATGTCATAGCCAGGGGAAAGGGCGGCGGCAAGGGGGCTATAGTGGTCTTGGGCTCGGGGCCTATCCGCATAGGCCAGGGGATAGAGTTCGACTACTCTAGCGTCCACTGCGTGAACGTCCTGAAACGGCTCGGCTACGAGGTCGTGATGATAAACAACAACCCCGAGACCGTCTCCACCGATTTTGACACGGCCGACCGTCTCTACTTCGAGCCCCTGGCGCCGGAGGACGTCCGCGACATCCTGGAGCTGGAGCGCCCCGTCGGGGTCGTCGTCGCCTACGGCGGCCAGACGGCCATAAAACTGGCCGGGTTCCTCCACAAAAACGGTTATGAGATCATAGGCACCCCCTTCGACAGCATAGACCTCGCGGAGGACAGGGAGCGCTTCGACTCGATGCTCGGAGAATTGGGGATACTACGGCCGTCCGGCGGGACGGTGCGGAGCAGTGAGGACGCCATCCGCGTGGCGGGCAGCCTGGGGTATCCCGTCCTGGTACGCCCCTCCTACGTGCTGGGCGGGCAGAACATGACCATCGCCTTCTCTGACGAGGACTTGAGCGAGTACATGGGGATGATCCTGTCGGAGGGCATCGACGCCCCTGTCCTGATCGACAAGTACCTGAGGGGGATAGAGATCGAGGTGGACGCCGTTTGCGACGGGCGGGACATCCTGATCCCAGGCATAATGGAACACGTGGAGAGGACGGGCATCCACTCCGGGGACTCCATCGCCGTGTACCCGGCGCTCAACATCGATGACGGCCTTATCGCCCGGATTGTCGACCACACGCGCAGGATGGCTTTGGCCATGAACATGAGGGGGCTGATAAACGTCCAGTACATCGTGCAGGAGGGTGAATTGTACGTGATAGAGGTGAACCCCAGGGCATCGCGCACAGTCCCGTACATCAGCAAGGTGACGGGGGTGCCGCTCGTCGAGCTGGCGACCCGCGCCATGCTCGGAGAGCGCCTTGCGGGCATGGGGTACGGAACGGGCCTCTACGGGGTTGTCCCTTACGCCGCCGTCAAGGTGCCGGTGTTCTCGTTCGAGAAGCTGTTGGGCGTCGACGCCCAGCTCGGCCCGGAGATGAAGTCGACCGGCGAGGTCCTGGGCATAGGCAAGACGCTCGAGGAGGCCATGTACAAGGGGCTGGTCGCGGCGGGCTACAAGCTGGAGCGGGGCGGCGGCGTCCTGTTCACCGTCCGCGACGACGACAAGCCGGAGATAGTCGAGGTCGCCAAGAAGTACGCCGCTCTGGGCTTCACGGTCTACGCGACGAAGGGGACGGCTTTCGCGCTCTCGCGCTCCGGGCTAGAGCCTATAGTGATACACAAGATAAGCGAGGCCTGCGACAACGTCATGACGCTGATCGAGAGCGGCAAGGCCCGGTACGTTGTCTCGACGTCGAAGAGGGGCAGGGACCCGGCGAGGGAGAGCGCTCAGATCAGGGCCCTCGCCACGAGGCTGGGTATCCCGTGCCTCACGTCGACGGACACGGCAATGGCTGTGGCCGAGAGCCTTAAGAGCCGTTACAGCGAGGATAACATAGAGCTGGTGAACATCAACGACATGCGCACGGCCAAAAAGACCCTTCGCTTCTGCAAGATGCACAGTTGCGGCAAGGACGACCTCTACTTTGACTGCCTGGGCGGGGCGGGCCAGAGCATCAGCTCGCCGGAGTCCCTCTCCATCATGCTGGGCGACCGGCACTTCGGCGTGGGTGGCCACGGCGTCGTCATGATCTGCGGCTCCGAGCGGGCGGACGCCAAGATGAGGCTCTTCAACACGGACGGCAGCGAGGGGCTGATGAGCGCCTCCGCTGTGGCCTGCGTCGGGAAGTACCTCTACGAAAAGGGCCTCGTGAAAGACCCAGGGGCCATCACCGTGGAGACACAGAGCGGCGTGAGGCGGCTCGAGCTCCACACGCGGTACGGGGTGGCTGTCTCGGGCAGGGTTAACCTCGGCGTGCCGAACTTTGACCCTAGCTCGATACCGGTGAACCTCCCGGGCGAAAAGATTCTGGGCCGCGTCGTCGACATCGGGACGGAAATTTTTTCCATCACCTGCGTCTCCATGGGCAGCCCCCACTGCGTGCTGTTCTGCGATAACCTGGAGAAGACGCCCGTGGAGACGATCGGATCCCTGATAGAGAGGGCGCCCATGTTCCCGAACAGATCGAACGTAGAGTTCGTGCAGGTGCTGGACGAAAACACCCTCAGAATGAGGATATGGGAGCGCGGGGACGGCGAGACGCCGGCCTCCGGCAGCGGCGCCTGCGCGTCCGTGGTGGCCGCGGTCGAGAACGGTTTTTGCGCGCGGCGGCGGCCGGTGCGCGTGATCCAGAACGGCGGCGAGATGACGGTGGACTACTCCGGCAGCGAGGTCATACTCGACTGCAAGGTTCACAAGATCTTCGAAGGCGAAGTGGAGATATGAGCGGGGGCGCATGTCCGACGACGCAAGCGAGGTAAAGAGCCGCATCGACATAGTGGAGCTGATCGGCAGCTATGTCCAGCTGCGGAGGGTAGGCAGCTCGCTGAAGGGGCTTTGCCCGTTCCACAGCGAGAAGACGCCGTCCTTCATAGTGTCCCCAGACCGGCAGACGTTTCACTGCTTCGGCTGCGGCAAGGGCGGCGACGTCTTCACGTTTCTCATGGAGATAGAGGGGCTGTCATTTCGCGAGGCGCTGGAGCAGCTCGCGAGGCGGGCGGGGGTGAGGCTCTCCAGGCCGTCGTCGGGCGACACGGCAAGACGGAAGGACACGGGCGTTATTTTGGAGGCGGCGGAGGCGTTTTTCGAAAAATCCCTCTTGGGCAGCGGCGGGGAAGCGCCCCGCCTCTACCTCGAAAGGCGGGGCCTCGGCAGGGATGATCTTGCGCGCTTCGGCCTCGGCTGGGGGCCGCAGTCCTGGGACGCCCTCCTCTCGCACTTGAGGGCGGCTGGATACGCAGACGGGGACATAGTGAGCGCCGGGCTGGCCGGGCAGGGGGAGAGGGGACTTTACGACAGATTCCGAGGCAGGGTGATCTTCCCCGTGCGCGACGAGATGGGGCATATCAGGGGCTTCGGCGGGAGGCTGATAGACGGCCCTGGCGCGAAGTACGTGAATAGCCCGGAGGGCGCGCTCTTCAACAAGCGAAAGCTGCTCTACCTCATGTACGCCGCGAAAAAGGCAATCCGCGAGAGAGGCAGGGCCATCCTGACTGAGGGGTACATGGACGCCATCAGGTGTCACCTAGCCGGCTACACCGAGGCGGTGGCGTCCCTGGGTACGTCGCTCACCGAGGAGCAGGCCGCCCTCATAAAACGCTTCTCCGACCTCTGCTACATCGCTTACGACTCCGACGGCGCGGGACAGGAGGCATCTGTCAGGGGTATGTACGTCTTGGCCGGCAAGGGCGTCGACGTCAGGGTCGTCTCGCTATCAAGCGGCAAGGACCCCGACGAGCTGCTCTCCGGCGAGGGGGGCGCGGCCCTTTTCGAGTCATTGCTGAAAAAAGCGCTGCCGCTGCCGCTCTATCACGTTTTCATCCGACGGAAGGACATGAGGACGCCGGGCGCGGGCAGGGCGGCCAAGGATGACGTGCTGAACGGGCTGGCGTCGCTTCCGACCCTCGACATACAGCCCTATATGTCAAAGATAGCTGCTGGATTCGGCGTCCTGCAACACCAGTTGGAGAGGGAGATAGAGCTTCGGAGGAGAGGCGCCGGATCGAAATCAGCAATTTACGCAGAAGGCACTGAGGGCGACTCCAGCGTATATATAAGCAGCGGCGCGGATAACGGGGAAAGGGGCAGATCGAGGGCCGCCGACCTTGAGTGTGCCGTGTGCAGCATCCTCTGGCATGACGCGGAGTTGCGCTCGCGCCTGGATCAGAGGGACGTGGTCCCCTTCCTGGCCGACGAGGCGGTTGCGGGGGTGGTGTCGGCGCTTCTGTCCGGCGAGTCGCCGGAAGAGCTGGAACGCCGATGGAGGGCCCTTGGCGAGACTGGCTGCCCTAGCCGGCTGGCCCGAGGCGACGCCATCCTCGCGGAGGGCGGGTTGGGCGCCCCCCATGCCCCTAAGATGATAGAGGAGCTGCGGACGATGGCACTCAAACGGCGCTACGACGAGCTGAAGGAGAAGGGCCTCAAGGGCGAGGCGACGAACGACGAGATAGCAGAAAAGGACGAGCTCGCCAAAAAAATCAAAGGAAGCATAGGAGCGTGAGCGTATGATTCCCCAGGGGAGGGAGGATTACATGGAAGAGGACGAGAAGGACAAGGCAAGCGTCATTGATCATGAAGCAGAGCAAGAACAGGAGACGCCGGTCTCCCGGGCCGGGCAGGAGATGCCGGCCGAGGAGATGATGGACTATATAGACAGCATAAGGGATCTCCTCCACACCGGGCGGGAGAAGGGCTTCGTCACCTACGAGGACATCGAGAAGAGACTGCCCAAAGAGATCCTGTCCGCCGAGATCCTCGACAACATCTACCTCAATATAATGGAACTCGGCATAGACGTGGTGGACGAGCCGAAGGTCAAGGACGACATAGAGGAGGACGCGCTGCCGCTCGTCACCAGCTCTGACGACAGCGCGCCCTTGGAGGAACTGCCTCTGTCGGATCCCGTTCGGATGTACCTCCGCGAGATAGGCAAGATATCCCTTCTCACCGCCGATGAGGAGGTGGAGCTGGCAAAGGGCGTGGAGGCCGGGGACCCGGCGGCTAAGACTCACCTCGTCGATGCCAACCTGCGTCTCGTGGTCAGCATCGCCAAGAAGTACATCGGGCGGGGGATGCTTTTTCTGGATCTCATCCAGGAGGGGAACCTGGGCCTCATCAGGGCCGTGGAGAAATTCGACTACCAGAAGGGTTTCAAGTTCAGCACCTACGCCACATGGTGGATCAGGCAGGCGATCACCCGCGCGATAGCCGACCAGGCGCGGACGATAAGGATACCGGTGCACATGGTCGAGACGATCAACAAGCTGATCCGCATATCCCGCCAGCTCGTGCAGCGCTTGGGCAGGGAGCCGACCGCTGAGGAGATAGCGGCTGAGATGGAGATATCGTCCGACAGGGTGGAGGAGATCCAGCGCATAGCGCAGGAACCCGTCTCCCTCGAAACGCCCATAGGCGAGGAGGAGGACAGCCAGCTCGGCGACTTCCTGGAGGACAAGGACATGCCGAACCCGGAGGAAGTGGCGGCCAGCATGATCCTCCGCGAGCAGCTGGAGGAGATGCTGGAGGACCTGAGCGAGCGCGAGCGGGAGGTTCTGAGGCTGCGCTTCGGCCTGGAGGACGGGCACGCGCACACACTGGAGGACGTGGGCAAGCGTTTCGGCGTGACGAGGGAGCGCATCAGGCAGATCGAGGCCAAGGCCCTCCGCAAGCTGCGCCACCCCAGCCGCAGCAGAAGGCTGAAGGATTTCCTGGACTAGCGGTGGCAGATGCGCGTCGACAAATTCCTGAAACTCTCCCGCCTGGTCAAGAGACGGGCGGCGGCGAAGGAGATGACCCTAGTGGGCGCCGTGCGCCTGAACGGGAGGGCGGCCAAGCCGTCGGCCACAGTCCAGGGTGGGGACAGCATAGAGGTTGCCTACCCCAGGCGGGTGATCTCGGCGCTCGTAATCACGACGGACGAGCGCGAGATAAAGCGCGGCGCGGCGTGCGCGTCCGTCACGTCGGAGAGAAGGCTCGCCCCGGACGAGAAGCCGTGGGCAATGTAGTCATGCATGATGGAAGGGGTGTTTTTGTGATATGAGCGAGATAGTAGGGGTACACGCGCGCGAAATACTGGATTCGAGGGGCAACCCGACGGTAGAGGTCGAGGTGTGGCTCGACAATGGGATAATCGAGCGCGCTAGCGTGCCGAGCGGGGCCTCCACCGGGACATTCGAGGCCGTTGAGCTGCGCGACGGCGGCAGCCGTTACGCCGGCAAGGGCGTCCTGAAGGCGGTCGACAACGTAAACTCGATCATAGAGCCTGAGCTGGTCGGCTACGACCCGGCTGACCAGGAGGAGCTGGACAGGCGGCTCATAGAGCTTGACGGCACCGACAACAAGGGCAAGCTGGGGGCTAACGCCATCCTGGGCGTCTCCCTGGCCGCCGCCCGCGCCGCCGCCCGCGACCACAGTCTGCCGCTGTGGGCCTATATAGGGGGGCTCGGCCCATGCTCGCTCCCCACGCCGCTCATGAACGTCGTAAACGGCGGTGCGCACGCGGACAACAACCTCGACATCCAGGAGTTCATGCTCGTCCCCCACGGCGCCGGATCCTTTGCGGAGGCGCTCAGGATGGGCGCGGAGACGTACCACGCGCTCAAAAAGATATTGCAAAAGTCGAACCACTCTACCGGAGTGGGCGACGAGGGCGGGTTCGCGCCGAACTTCAAGGCGAACGCCGAGGCGCTCGAGTTTTTAGTGAACGCCATCAGCGAGGCGGGCTACGAGCCGGGCCGGCAGATAAGCCTCGCAATGGACGCGGCCGCGAGCGAGTTCTACAAGGACGGCGTTTACAGACTGGAGGGCGAGGGCCGCAAGCTCAAGGCGGACGAGCTGGCGGATTATTACGAGGAGCTGTGCGGGAAGTACCCCATAGTGAGCATAGAGGACGGCATGTCCGAGGAGGACTGGGACGGGTGGGCGCTGCTCACCGGGAAGCTCGGCGGGAAGATCCAGCTCGTGGGGGACGACATCTTCGTGACGAACCCGGTCCGCTTCGAGCGCGGCATCAAGTCTGGCATCGCCAACGCCATACTCGTCAAGCTGAACCAGATCGGCACGCTCACTGAGACGCTGAAGGTCATTTCGATGGCCCGCGCGGCGGGCTACGGGGTTGTCGTCTCGCACCGCTCGGGTGAGACGGAGGACGCTTTCATCTCCGATCTCGCGGTCGCGACGGCCGCCGGCCAGATAAAGACGGGCGCGCTAGCGCGGACGGATCGCGTGGCGAAGTACAACGAGCTTCTCCGCATTGAGGAATCCATGGGAGATGCGGCAAGATACGCCGGGCCGGGCAGCATCAAGGCAAAAATTTAAAGGAGGCAGAGGAGTACATGAAAAAAACGATATCTACGGAGAACGCGCCGGCGGCGGTAGGCCCTTACAGCCAGGCCGTGTGGGCGGGGGATTTCCTTTACTGCTCCGGCCAGCTGGGGCTGGATCCGGCCACCGGCGCCCTGGCGGGGCCGGACACGGCTTCCCAGGCGGAGCGCTCCCTGCTGAACGTGAAGGCGCTTTTGGAATCGCAGGGGCTGAGTATGTCGGATGTCGTAAAGTCGCTCATATTTTTGACGGATATGTCCGACTTCAAGGCCGTGAACGAGGCATACGCGAAATTTTTCAGCTCTCAGCCGCCCGCCCGCTCATGCGTCGCCGTTAAGGCGCTGCCCCTGGGTGGGAGCGTCGAGATAGAGGTAATAGCCCATAGGTGACACCCGAGGAATAAAACTGTTCGCGCCGCCCCGGTCCGTGCCGCAAGGACGGGGCGGCGCCGCCGTCGCTAGGCACGTCCCCCGCTGGACGCTTGAGCCGCCTTTTTAAAATTTTCATGTGAGCCTGTAAAATATCCATAAAATCATGTTAGAATATCTAACGTTTGCGTAAGGGCCGCGACGCCTTTTAAATCAATTTGGGCAGTATGTCCGCTAGGAGGGTTTTTTTTGTTGCATCCGCAGGATTTGGCAGGGCTTTTTGGGGGAGCGCTGCCGGCTTATGCCGCAGAGGGCGGCGCCGCGCAGCAACAGGGCAGTTGGATAAGCATTCTTCCTTTCGTGGTGATCATGCTCGGTTTCTTTTTCTTCACATCGCGTTCCCAGAAGAAAAAACAGAAGGAACACGAGAAGATGCTGTCATCGATATCCCCGGGCGACACGGTGATAAGCGCCGGCGGTTTCTTCGGACGCGTAGCCGCGGTGCTCGACGACTCCTTTATCATTGAGATCGCCGACGGGGTGAAGGCCAGGATACTCAAGAGCTCCATCACGGGGCGTAGGGACGTCTCCGGGAACAAGCAGAAGGCGCTGAGGCCCAGGAAGAAGAGAAGGCGTCCGGTCGAGGGCGCGGGCGCGGAGCTTGCCGCTAAAAACGGCGAGGGCGCTGCCCCTGTCGCGCTGGAGGCCCCAGAGAAGCGTCCGGCCGAAGAGGTGACGGCAGACGAAAGCGAAGCCCTGATCAACGTCCCCGTAGATTCGGGCGAAGCGGACAAGGCGTAATTCCGGGAGGCGCATGTAATGCTTAGAAGGGATAAAATAAGGCTGGGTTTGATCGCTGTCGTGCTGCTCTTGACGTTCTTGGCCGTATTCCCCATAGAGGGGCGCGTGAAGCTAGGGCTCGACCTCAAGGGAGGCGCGCATATAGTCCTCTTGGTCAAGGGGACGGAGCAAAACCCGGTAACGGCGGACGGAATGGATAGCCAGATGGCTGTATTGCGCAACAGGATTGACCAGTACGGCATAGTCGAGCCGCAGATCCAGCGCGAGGGGAACGACAGGGTGGCGATAGACCTCCCGGGCGTGGAGGATCCTGAGGCGGCGCTGGAGCTTCTGGGCCGCACGGCGGTGCTGGAGTTCCGGCAGGTCGTCGAGGCTGGCCCCTCGATGCCGCCGCCCGTGGAGCGCAGAAATTACAAAAGCGACGAGGACTACGACAGGGCGTTACAGAACATAGCCAGCCTCAACGCCCAGACGATCCTGAGGATTCAGGAGTTCGAGGAGAAGGCGAAGTCAGACGATTCCGTCCTGACGGCCAGGGGCGAGGACGGCGAGGCGTATCTCTTGGGCGAGGTGTACGTGACGGGGAAGGATCTGACGGACGCGCGGCCGTCTCAGGACGAGCTGCAAAAGCCAGCGGTCTCCCTGCGCTTCAACAGCGATGGAGCCAGGGCGTTCGAGGAGGCCACGGCGGTTAACATAGAAAAACAGATCGCTATAGTACTTGACGGCGTCGTCATCTCCGCGCCGGTGGTCCGTGCCAGGATAAGCGGGGGCGAGGCGCTGATTTCAGGGAACTTTACGTTTGACGAGGCCAACCGGCTGTCTGTGATGCTCCGCGCCGGGAACCTGCCCTATGAGGTCGAGGTCCTGGAGAACCGTTCGGTCGGCCCCACCCTTGGGGAGGACTCCATTCGCTCCGGCATACGTGCAGGCTTGATAGGCTCCGCTTTAGTGGTCGTGTTCATGCTCGTCTATTATGGCTTTTTGGGCATCGCGGCCGACATCGCCATGACGATCTCCATGCTCATGCTGGTCGCCGTCATGATCATCCTGAAGACGACGCTCACCCTCCCGGGCATCGGGGGCATCATCCTGACGATAGGCATGGCCGTCGACGGCAACATCCTCATCTACGAACGAATGAGGGAGGAGTTCCGCTCCGGCAAGACGATCATGGCGGCGCTCGACTCCGGATTCCGCAAGGCGCTCGTCGTAATACTCGACTCCAACGTCACGACGCTGATAGCGGCCGCCGTCCTCTTCTACTTCGGATCGGGCCCCGTCCGCGGCTTCGCTGTCACGCTCAGCCTGGGCGTCCTTACCTCGATGTTCGGCAACATCATCGTGACGCGCGCGCTCCTGCAGATCATGCTGCGGGTGCGGAAGAACATAGCCCTTTAGCGGGCTTTGCGGAGGGGATTTAAAGAATGACTACTTTCAACGTTTCGAAAATGAACCTGCCCTTTATGAAATACCGCATGGCGGCTATCGTGTTGAGCGCGGCACTCGTGCTCTCCAGCCTGCTGCTCCTCGCGGTAAAGGGCCTCAACTACAGCGTTGACTTCACCGGCGGCATGTCGATGCAGATAGAGTTCGAGAACCCCGTCGAGGTCGCCGCGGTCAGGGAGACCCTGTCCGGGATCGGCCAGGGGCAGGCCACGATACAGGCCTACGACGACAAAAACGTGCTTGTGCGCTACCAAGGTTCTGACGACGCGCTGCGCAGACAGATCATGAGCGCGCTGGAGGAAGGGCACGGGGCCCTCGCAGTCAGGCAGATTGACGACGTGGGGCCGGTCGTCGGCAGCGAGCTCCGCAAGCAGGCCTTTATCGCCGTGCTGGTCTCCATAGCGGCCATCCTGCTCTACATGGCGGTGCGTTTCCAGCCCCGTTTCGGTGTCGTGGCGGTGGTGTCGCTCGCCCACGACGCCATGATCATGCTGGGCATCTACAGCCTTACTGGGAGGGAGATATCCACCTCATTCATAGCGGCCGTCCTCACCGTCATCGGCTACTCGCTGAACGACTCCATAGTCGTCCTCGACCGCATCCGTGAAAACTGGCCGCAGGTGCGCTCAAAGGGCATACTGGAACTCATAAACACATCGATCAACCAGACGCTGTCGCGCACCATCAATACCGCGCTCACGACGCTGCTGCCCGTGCTCGCGATGTTCTTCTTAGGCGGGGAGGTCATCTCCAATCTGGCATTCGCGTTTTTGGTGGGGATCGTAGTTGGCACCTATAGCTCAATCTACGTGGCGAGCTCGCTCCTGGCCGAGTGGTTTTTGAGAAAACCGCTCAGGCGGTAGGGTTCATCGTCACGGCAGAGAAAAGAGCGTCATTATTTCAGGCGGAGAGTGAAGGCATGAGTGTAAGCGATAAAAGAGAGCAGTGGGGCAGCCGGGTCGGATTTATCCTGGCTGCCGCTGGCTCTGCGGTGGGTCTTGGAAACATCTGGCGCTTCCCCTACTTAGTGGGAATGAACGGAGGCGCGGCGTTCGTTGTCGTATACGTCATACTGGCTGTGACGGTCGGGCTGACCGTCATGCTGGCTGAGTTTTGCATTGGGCGCGCCTCTCAGAAGGGTTCGGTGGGCGCGTTCAAGGCGCTGGCCCAGAACAAGTTCTGGCGCGTTTTCGGCTGGCTGGGCCTTCTGATAGGCGGTTTCGTGATCCTGTCCTACTACGGCGTCATTGCGGGCTGGACGGTCAAGTACATGGCAGGCTCCCTCACCGGCCTCATGGGCAGGGCGGCCAGCGGCGGCGGGGCGGATTACCTGGGCGCTTTCCTGGCCGACAGCAAGTCCGTCGTAGCCTATCAGGTCACCGCGATGGCGCTCACCGTGGCAATAGTGGCGGGCGGCGTCGGGAAGGGCATAGAGAAATCCTGCAAGTACCTTATGCCGGGGCTCTTCATCGTCCTCTTGATCCTTATCGCCCGCTCCCTGACGCTGCCCGGGGCCGAGGCGGGGCTTGCGTTCTATCTCAAGCCCGACTTCTCAAAGCTCTCCGGCAAGGTCGTCATCGACGCGCTCGGGCAGGGGTTTTTCTCGCTCTCGCTCGGGATGGGCATAATGATCACCTACGGCAGTTACATATCGAAGGGCGAGAAGCTGCCGAAGTGCGCCGCGTTCGTTTTCGTGCTGGACACGATGGCGGCGTTTCTGGCCGGCCTCGCGATCTTCCCGGCGCTCTTCGCGATGGGGATGGAGCCCTCCCAGGGCGTCGGCCTCACGTTCGTCACCCTCCCTGGCGTATTTGCCCAGATGCCGGCGGGCGCGTTCTTCTCGTTCCTCTTCTTCCTGCTGCTTTTTCTGGCGGCGATGACCTCGATGATGTCGCTCTTGGAGGTGGCCGTCACGTTTTTTATCGACGAGTTCAAGATGGGCCGCGTGAAGGCAGCCCTCGCGGCCGGCACGGCGATAACGATCCTGGGTATCCCGTCCGCCTGTTCGCTGTCAGGGCGCCTGAACGTCTTCGGGATGTCCTTCTTCGACTTCATGGACTATATCTCCAATAACATAATGATGCCCATAAACGCGATAGGGATATGCATCTTCGCCGGCTGGGCGTGGACGGAGAGCCTGCAAAAGGAGATCACGAACAGCGGTCTCATCCAGTTCAGGATGCAGCCCTTATGGGTGATGGCCGTAAAGGTCTTGGCGCCTATGGCGATAGCCGTGATCTTAGCGTCAGGGGCGTAGGGCGGGGACGGGTCGAATAAAAAGCCGTTCAGCGTTTCCCGTTTTTCGCGTCGGCCTTGAGCGTCCGCGTTAGGTTCTCCTCCACGTCGGCCAGGCGCATGTCGTACAGTAGCGAGTAGTTTGTCATGTCTGTCTGTATCGGGGTTACGGAGACGAAGCCGTCAGCGACGGCGGAGACGTCAGTGCCGTCCGCGCGCTCTTCGGCTACGTTCCCCGCCAGCCAGTAGCAGTCCCTGCCGCTGGGATCCTTTACGCAGACGAATTTGTCCCTGTAGGCCCTCTTCCCCCTGCCGGTGAGCATGAAGCCCTTGATGTCCCGCATCGGCAGGTTGGGGACGTTCACGTTCAGCAGCACTCCCTCTGGGAGCCCCGCCTGGAAGACGTACTCCAGTACCACCGTAGCGGCTATGGCGGCGGTCGTGTTGTGTCCGAACGCGTCCCCCGGCCTCGTGCAGAGGGACACCGCTACAGCCGGCCTGCCCAGCATCACCGCCTCCAGGGCCGCGCAGACGGTGCCGGAGTACGTGATGTCGTCCCCCATGTTCGGCCCCTTGTTTATCCCGGAGACTACGAAGTCCGCCTTCGGCACGAGCGTGTCAAGGCCGACGCTCACGCAGTCTGTCGGAGTGCCGTCGCAGGAGTAAGCGGATACGCCGCCGGGGAATATCCCAGGGCCGAGGGGGTGTACCCTGATAGGGCGTTCGACAGTGAGTGAATGCCCCGAGCCGCTGCGTTCGCGGTCGGGGGCGATTACGGCCTCAAGCCATCCCCTGTCCGCCAGGAGCTTTGATATCATCTGAATGCCTTGGGACGTCACGCCATCGTCGTTTGTAAGAAGTATTTTCATTGAGCCGGTTTCCCCCTTGATAAACTAATAATAGACCAACGGCCTTGCAAGGAACCTCGCCACATTGTAGACGATCGGGTTCATTATCATCGGCAGCACTTTGGTGAATACCAAGACCAATATGATGATCATCCCATACTGTTCAAGGAAGAAGTATCCCCTCATCATGGAGGGCGGCAGCATGATGGCCAGTATCTTTGAGCCGTCCAGGGGCGGGATCGGTATCAGGTTGAAGACGCCAAGGCCCACGTTGACGTACAGCAGGATTATCATAAAGAGGCCGAAGGTCCCGCCCATGGCAAAGGGCGCGATCCTGGCCACTATGCCGCAGGCTGCGGCCGTCAGAAAATTCCCGCCCGCTCCGGCTATGCTGACGAGCGCGATGTCCCTGCGCGGGTTTTTAAAGTGCCTGGAGTTTATCGGGACAGGCTTCGCCCAGCCGAACCCCACGAAGAGCAGCATAAGGGCGCCGATCGGGTCGAAGTGGGCCAGCGGGTTGAGCGAGAGACGGCCCTCGTAAGCTGCCGTCCTGTCCCCGAGCTTATAGGCTACCCACCCGTGGCAGAACTCATGGAACGATATTGCCCAGAGTATTGCCGGAAGGCTGAGGAGTAAGCGGATCAACGAGCCGGGTGTGCCGAAATCCGACAACAGTCCCATTTTACATTCACACCTTTCTCTCAAACATACAGCCGAGTCCTAGGGCTAGAAGCCTGACAGCCCTGCCTCAGCTGCCGCAGCAATCCACGATCCACTCAAGCGTGGCGGGGTCGGAGCGCGAGAGTTCCACAGCTGTTATCGCCGGGAGCTCGTAGGGATGGTTTGCCCTGACGCACTCCATAGCGGGCCGCAGGGAGCGCGCCGTCGTCTTGCAGGACATGTGCCACTCTGGTTCGTCGTGTATCCCGCCCTTCCAGAGGTAACAGCTCCAGGCCGCCCAGATGTTGACGCAGGCCGCAAGACGCTTTTCAACCAAGAGGGAGGCGAGGCGCAGCGCGTCCTCGCGCGTGGCGCAGCAGACGGAAAACTCGTGGACCGTCGCCATCGCCGAGAGCCTTATGCCGCATTCGCGCGATACGGCCTCCCATCCCTCGATGTCGCCGTCGTTTACGAGGACGGCGTTTGATTTGGCCATCTTTTCGTCGCGTTCGGCCATAAAACGCTCGCGCCGGGCGATCTCCTCCGCGCTCCATTCCCTGGCGGCGTTCCTCTGAACCCTCTGCCTGTATGGCGCGCTGACGTAGACGATGTAATCTACCCAGTCAAAGGTGCCGGACTCGAACAGCAGCGGTATCTCTAAAACGACGAATCCGCGCAACGACGCCGCGGCGCGGCGGATATCGGCGGCAGTGCCGGGGTGTATCAGGGAGGTCATGAAGCGGTACTCCTCCTCGTCGCTGAAAGCCCGCTTCGCTATCTCCCGGAAGTCAGGCGCGCCGTCACGGAGTATGCCACTGCCCCATCGCCCTAGGGCCCTGTCCAGCACCTCCCGCTTCGACCACTGGGATTTAGCCGCGCTGTCGGCGTCGATGACGCCCGCGCCGAGAGAGGCCCAGATGTTTACGAGGTGGCTCTTACCAGCTCCAACGTCTCCCGTTACCGCCACTGTAAGCATCGCTACCGACCGCCTTCCTCCTGTCGTCCACTGTCACGTTGTCCTGTGGCAGCTCGAAGATGAACCGTGAAAACGGCAGGCGCTGGAAGTTCCCGAACAGGAGCCTGCTCATGACGCCGGAGATGTAAAGCCGTTCGCGCGCCCTCGTCATGCCGACGTAGCAGAGCCTGCGCTCCTCCTCGATCCCACCGGGCATATCGATGGATCTGATCCCGGGGAAGACGCCCTCCTCGAAACCCACGAGGAAGACAACCGGGTACTCCAGCCCCTTCGCGGCGTGCATGGTGAGGAGGTTCACGCGATCCCCGTCGCCCTGGGATATCTCCTGATCCGTGAAGAGCGCCGCCTCGGCCAGCGCGCCCGCGATATCGCCCTCCGGCATCACTGACAGGATCTCGCGGATGTTTTCCGACCGCTCCTCCCATTCCTCCGGGAACTCGCTGCGGAGGTACTCCTCATAACCGCAATTATACAGGATAAAATTTATCGCGCCTTCAATCGTGCCGGCACGCAGTACCCCGAGCATCCCTTCCGCGAGGCTTAATGCGCCCGCGCGGGCCTTGCCCTTGCCTGGAGGGTTGTCGCGCATCTCCTTCCAGAGGCTTTCCGGGTCGCCAGCCGCTGTCGCGAGGCACTCGGCGAGAAGGGACACGCTCTTTTTGCCCAGCCCCCTCGGAGGCACGTTAGCTATCCTGTCGAGGGAGACGGCGTCTTTGGGGTTCACGGCGAGCCGCAGCAAGGAGATGACGTCCTTGACCTCGCGCCGCTCGTAAAACGACACGCCCCGGACGATCCTGTACGGTATGGCGTTCTCCAGGAGGGATTGCTCATACGCGCGGGAGAGGGCGTTCATCCTGTAGAGGATCGCCATCTCGCCGTAGCGGTATCCGTCCCCCACTAGGCGCTCTATCTCGCCCGTTATGAAAGCTGTCTCCTCTTTGTCGTTCCGCGCGAGGAGCACGTGGACTTTATGACCCCGCTCGGAGGCCGTCCACAGGTTTTTTTCGCGCCTATGGGCGTTGTTCCTTATCACGAAGTTGGCTGCGCCCAGTATGTTCCCCGTCGACCTGTAGTTCTGATCCAGCACGGTGACCTTAGCGCCGGGGAAATCCTCCTCGAAGCGCAGGATGAGCGACATGTCGGCCCCGCGCCAGCCGTATATCGACTGGTCAGGGTCGCCGACCACCATCAGCTGGCCGGATTTGCCGGAGAGGAGGCGCAGCAGGTGGTATTGCTGGGTGTTCACGTCCTGGTACTCATCCACCAGGATCCAGCCGATCAGCGCCCTCTCGCGCTCCAGCGTATCCCTGTCCGTCGCGAGCATGTGCAATGGGATCGTTATCAGGTCGTCGAAATCGAGAGCGGCCTGCCGCACGAGCGCTGATTGGTACTTTTCGTAAGCATCCCGCCAGCGCTCGGCGATGTCAGGCTCGAGAGAGACCGGGTCGCGGCCTGCCCTGGCCCTCGAAATGACGTCCATCAAGTAGCCGGAGTCACTGCTCCTCGCGTCGAGCCCCAGTTCGCCTGAGATGCGCTTGACGAGGTTCCGGCAGTCCCCTCGGTCGAAAATAACGAACGGCACAGGGTAGCCCATCCCGCGCAATAGGTGAGCGTTGCGGTACAGGAAGCGCAGGCCCCAGGCGTGGAACGTGGAGACCTGCATCCCCTGCAGATCGGCGCCGACCAGCGAATGGACGCGCTCCAGCATCTCGCGGGCCGCCTTGTTCGTGAAGGTGAGGGCGAGTATCCTGTCCGGCCTGACGGATCCTTCCTTCACCAGGTGGGCGATTTTGGCGGCGAGGACCCTGGTCTTGCCGCTCCCGGCGCCGGCCAGCACGAGCTGCGGCCCGCCGCGCCATTCGACCGCCTCCGCCTGCTGAGGGTTGAGCGCGCCCTGCTTGGGATCAGCCATTTTTTGCCCGCATCTCGCGGCAGTAAAACGGGGGAAGGGGCCGCAGCCTCCTCCCCCCACAGCGCGGCTGCCTGTACGTCACTCTTGGGGTTCCAGGAGACCGTAGGCGCCGTCGTTACGCTTGTAGACCACGTTGAACTCTCCCGTCTCGCCGTTGCGGAACGCGAAGAAATTATGCCCCAGCAGATCCATCTGCCTGGTGGCCTCAGCAGGGAGCATAACGGTCACGGGGAAGCGCTTCCTCTTCACTATGTCCCTGGGGGAGACGTCGTCCTGATCCCTGTTGTCCCCGAAGGTGTCGGCCGGCAGCTCGAACGAGATCTCAGGGATCTTTATGTGTGAGCGATCCTTCAGGTAATCCTTGTGGCGCTTCACCTGGCGCTCGATGTTCTTTAGAGCCTTGTCGAAGGCCCTGCGCATATCGGGGGAGTAGTCCTCCCCGCGCATGACCAGGCCATTTACGCTTGCCGTGATCTCTACGATGTTCATGCCCCGCTTGTAATCGAGCACTACCTGAATGTCCGAAATTTTGTTGAAAAATTTCTCGATCTTGGACAGTTTCTTTTCCATAAAATCCTTTTGCTCTTCGGAAGCTTCGGCGTTGCGAGTGACAAAGCGAACATCCATAGCCACCCCTCCTCATGTTTTTTCTGCGCTGTCGCATACCATAAGTCGATTGTAACATCACATCCGACAGCCCGCAACGGATAACGGCCTTTGATCGTGCGATTTCATTACATGTTGTGTATTATAGACACCCTGCGTTTTATTTTTTATAATCGGTCATCACTTTTTATGCGGGGAGATGTATTTATTGAAACTTTCACAGCGCGCGATGTCGATCAGCCCCTCAGCAACTCTCTCCATCTCGGACAAAGCTAAGGAGCTCAAGGCCCAGGGGAAGCCCATTCTTTCGTTCAGCGCCGGTGAGCCGGACTTCGGTTCTCCGTTGGCTGCCTGCCGGGCCGCGATAGAGGCTGTCAATCGCGGGGAGACTCACTATACGCCGAACTCCGGCATCGGAGAGTTGAAAAAGGCCATCGCCGGTTATTACAAAAGGCGGTTCGGCCTCGAATACTCGTCTGGCGAAATTCTGGTGACGAGCGGGTTGAAGACCATGCTCTACGAGACCATCCAGACGCTGACAGACCCTGGTGACGAGGTTCTGGTGTTCACGCCGGCGTGGGTGAGCTACGTGGAACAGATCAACCTGGCCTGCGGGGCAGCCGTGCCGGTCGACACGTCGGGAAGCGGATTCTGCCCGACCTTGGAGGAAATCAGCAAAAGCGTGACCGGCAAAACGAGGGGCATGATCATAAACACCCCCTGCAATCCTACAGGAGCCGTTTACAGTGAAAAAGCCCTTCGCATGTTGGCCGACGTTGCCGTAAAATATGATCTGTGGGTCATTTTCGACGAGGTGTACGAGCGCCTGGTATACGGTGGCGCGAGGCACGTCAACATCTTGCAGGTGGCCCCTGAAATCCGCAGCCGCGTGATCATAGCGAACGGCGTCAGCAAGACGTACTGCATGACCGGATGGAGGATAGGCTATGCGCTCGGGCCCGGCGAGGTGATAAAGAGGATCGACGGCCTCCAGAGCCACCTTACATCGAACGCCTCGTCCATAGCGCAATGGGCGGCGGCGGCGGCGATAAACGATGTGGAGGACGAGGTGGAAAGGAACCGCGCGGCATTCGAAAGCCGCAGGGATCTTATCTGCGGGCTTCTTTCGGAGATAAAGCCCCTCAGGTTCGTCTCCCCCGACGGAGCGTTTTATATTTTTATCGACGTCAGGGGCACTCGCGTGCCGGACGACATGGAGTTCTGCCGGAAGCTGCTGGAGGAGAAGTACGTGGCGCTCGTGCCGGGCGCGGCTTTTTCTGCCCCAGGGTATGTCCGCATGTCCTACGCGTGTCCTGAGTCCAGCCTTAAGGACGGGGTTGCCCGAATCAGGGAGTTCATAGAGGCACGAAGCTAAAAAGGGGGTTAAGGCAGGCATTTGTTCCTTATATAACCTAATCGCTGCAACGGGAGGGATTCGCGGTGGGAGATTTCAGTTCGTTTACGCGTGAGGTAAGGGAGGCGCTGGGCAAGAAGCTATGCGCGGCGTTTCTGTCCAATGGCTACAAGTCGGCTGTTTACGCGCCGTTCGCGGCGGACGCGGCAAAGCTGGCCCTCGACATGATCCCGGCAGGCGCCTCGGTAGGGGTTCCTGGCACCGTGACCGCGAGGCAGCTCGGTCTGATTGAGAAGCTGGAGGCCAAAAAATGCGTCGTGTATCACCACTGGGATCCTAGCCTCGCCGCAGAGGGCAGACCGGAGCGGTTGATGTCCGAGAACTCAGCCGACTGGTTCGTCACGAGCAGCAACGCCATCACCTATGACGGCAAGATGGTCAACATCGACGGCACCGGGAACCGGGTCGCTGCCATGGCGTGGGGGAGGGGCAGCGTGCTCTATGTCGTGAGCGTGAACAAGGCCATGCCGGATATCTCGAGCGCGCTGGCCAGGGCGCGCGACGTCTCCACCCCGGCGAACGCGCTGCGGGTCGGTTCTCAGCCACCCTGTGCCAAAATAGGGCACTGCGTGGACTGCAAGTCCCCGGACAGGCTGTGCCGGGCCGTTTTAATCCTGGAGAGGGCGGCTTTCGGGCGGGATAACCACGTCATTATCGTGGGCGAGGACCTGGGTTACTAATGGAACGCCAGGCCCTTCGCTCTCGACCGGACGGCAGCGGGTCATGAGAGAACTCCTCGACGCCGCAATGGGACATGCGACATGCGACCTTCTCATCAAGGGAGGGACGGTGGCCAACGTCCTCTCGCTGGAGTACGAGGAGGCGGACATCGCGGTGAAGGACGGCATCATCGTCGGGGTCGGGCGCGGGTACAGCGGCGCCGAGGAGGTCGACGCGTCCGGCAAGGTTCTCATACCGGGGATGATAGACGGCCACCTGCACATCGAGAGTTCCATGCTGCGGCCGTCCGCGTTCGCCTCAGCCGTCCTCCCTCTCGGGACGACCACTATATTCCCGGATCCGCATGAAATTGCGAACACGTGCGGGCTGGAGGGCATAGAGTTCATGTGGAGGGATTCGCAGAGGACGCCGCTCGACGTGTTCTTCGGCGCGCCGTCCTGTGTGCCGGCGTCCATGTACGAGACGCCCTACAAGGATATAGGCGCGCTGGGCGTGGCGGAGTGCTACTCCAGGCATTGGTGCTCGCACCTCGGGGAGATGATGAACTATCCTGGGGTACTGTCCGGCGACTGGCTGATTTGGAGCAAGATACTCGCCTCTAGAGACAGGGTCAAGACGGCGCACCTGCCCGGGGTCACTGGCAAGGAGCTATGTGCTTATCTGCTGTCGCGTTGTGACGGCGACCATGAGAGCAGCTTCGCGGAGGAGGCGCTGGAGAAGCTGCGGCGCGGCGTGTGGGTGATGCTTAGGGAGGGGGCCTCGGAGCACAACATCGCCGAGACGGCTAAGATAATCCTGGAGGACGAGGCGCGTTACGCGCGGTGCATGGCGGTGAGCGACGACCTGACGGCGAGCGCCATCATGGCGGACGGTCACATGGACCACAAGGTGCGCCTCTTGGTGGCTAACGGGATAAGGCCGATCATCGCGCTGGCTTTAGTCACCATCAACCCAGCCGATTATTTCAGGATGTGGGACAGGGGGGCCGTGGCCCCTGGGAGGATCGCGGACATCGTAATGGTGGATTCGGTCGGGGAGTGCCGCGCCCTTTGCGTGTGGAAGCGAGGGCGGCTCGTCGCACGGTCCGGGCGCGCGCTCTTCGCCACGGCCCCTGCGCATCACTCGCTGCCCCAGGCGCCGCCGCTCGAAATCACGCCGAGCGAAGGGATATTCAAGGTTCCCGCGCGGGATTGCGACATAAGGGTCATAGAGGCGCTCCCGGGGCTGGTCATCACGAGGGAGCTCGTAATGCCCCCGAAGGTCCTGGACGGCTATCTCGAATCCGACACGGAGCGGGACGTGATCAAGATGGCGGTCGTCGAGAAGAACAGGGGTTCCGGGAGGGCCTCTGTCGGCTTTGTCAAGGGGTTCGGGCTGACGAGGGGCGCGCTCGCCTCTTCCGTGGCCCATGACGCACACAACTACGTCGTAATCGGGGCAGACGACAGCTCGATGCTGACCGCGTTGCGTTGCCTGGCCAGCAACGACGGCGGCCTCGTCGTCGCGCGGGGGGACAGCGTGATTGCGTCCCTGCCGCTGCCGATAGGCGGCCTGATGAGCGAATTAGACGCGCCGTCGCTCTGTGCCGCCTACGGCCGGCTCTCGAAGGCGGCGGAGGCGCTGGGGACGGCCATGCCTCAGCCATTTATGGCAATGAGCTTCCTCTCCCTCTCCGTGATACCGGAGCTGAAGCTGACAGACCAGGGGTACGTGAGCCCGGAGGCCGGACGTCTCAGCCTGTTCGTCGGCTGAACGGTGGAATAGCGCAACGCAATGTTACGCCCAAAGTTGATTTGGGATTAGAATTATATTCGAAATAGGAGTGATCAGATGAACTACTGGATGGAAAGGCAATTCAAGCTAAAGGAGAGGCGCACCGACGTGAGGACTGAGGTGACCGCCGGCATTACCACGTTTATGACGATGGCTTATATCATATTCGTAAACCCTGATATCCTCTCAAAAGCCGGGATGCCGTTCGGGGCGCTCATGGTCTCCACCTGTCTCGCGGCCGCGATTTCTACGTTCCTGATGGCGTTCCTGGCGAATTACCCCGTGGCGCTCGCGTCCGGCATGGGTCTGAACGCGTTCTTCACCTTCACGGTCGTGATGGGCATGAAAGTGCCATGGCAGTCGGCGCTGGCGGCGGTATTCGTCGAGGGGGTAATTTTCATCGTGCTCACCTTCGCCAGGGTTCGTGAAAATGTCGTAAACGGGATACCGATGTCGCTGAAACACGGCATTTCCGCAGGCATCGGCCTTTTTATCGCCTTTATAGGCTTTCAGGGCGGCGGCATCGTGGTAGGGGACGAGGCGACGCTGGTGACCGGCGCGGGGCTGCGGGGCAACATACAGCCGATCCTCACGCTGTTCGGGCTCGTCTTCATCTGCACGTTGGAAGCGCTCCGTGTCAAGGGCGCCATACTGTGGGGCATAATAGCGACCACCGCCGCCGCTGTCGTCCTCGGCGCGGCTAAAATCCCCGCCGGCATCGTCTCCATGCCGCCTTCGATAGCCCCGATATTCGCGAAGATGGACTTCTCCATGCTCAGTTTCAACCTTAAAGATCCGGCCGTAGCGAATTTCTGGATCGTCGTCTTCACGTTCTTCTTCGTGGACTTCTTCGACACGGTGGGTACGCTGGTTGGCATCGCGAGCAGGGCGGACCTCCTGGACAAGAACGGGAACCTGCCGAAGGCAAGGGAGGCGCTTTTAGCGGACGCCGTAGGCACGACAGCGGGGGCGCTCTTGGGCGTATCCACCGTGACCAGCTACGTGGAGAGCGCCAGCGGCATCGGAGTCGGCGGCAGGACTGGCCTGGCCTCGCTTGTCACCGGGATTCTCTTCCTGCTCGCGATATTCTTCAACCCTCTCATTAGCGTCGTGCCGGGCTGCGCCACCGCTCCCGCGCTCATTTTCGTCGGCGTCTACATGCTCATGAACATAAGGAACGTCGATTTCGCGGACTGGACCGAGGCAATGCCCGCAGTTATCGCCGTTTTCGTCATGCCGTTCACGTACAGCATCGCGACGGGCATAGAGTACGGTTTCATCACCTATGTCGCGGTCAAGCTGACATCGGGCAGGGCCAGGGAAGTGAGTCCTATCATGTTCGCCCTCGCCGTTATCTTCCTGGCCAAGGAGCTGTTTTTATAGTTCCTGTTCTGAAAAGTTAGCGTCATCAATAGAAAATTTAACGCCGAAGGGTTCGCGGTCCCTTCGGCGTTAATACGAGGAAGAATGGGAGGAATCGGCAGGGCTCCCAAGTCGCCCAAGCCTTTCTTGACGCAAAGCCACAGCCCGTAGGCACGGCATTACATAACATTTTAGTTTGTTACAGCTAACTCGTCTTCAGCAACAAAAAACCATATACTAACACAGGTTAAAACTATCCCTGCTGACCTTTTGCTGCCCACGAGGGCAAACCCAAGAATGATCTACGCCATAAGCCACCCTTGCGGTAAATAAGGCACTCCTAAACCAAGCCTCTGATCACGCGGCGTCAGGCTGATAGAGCCAAATAGCGGACGCCTCTGTGATGCCGATCTGGAGCTGGATCTCGTTCATGGTGAACGTAAAGAGCCCACCAGGCGCGCCGTCGAGTTTCTTTATGTCGCTTATGAAGGCCTCCGGGACAAAACCTGCGGAGTTGAGCCTCCTGCGCAGCTCGTACTGCGCCGTCAAGCGCGCTATCGCGCCGCTGGAGCCATCCGGCATCATACAGAGCGGCAACGGAAGGGCCTTCGGGAAATCAAGCGTCGCCTGCAGCTTCTTCAGCCACTCTTCCTTCTCCCGCTCCGCGTGGGCCAGCGCGTCCGTAAAGGCGGCCAGCCTACGCTCGGTCTGCTCGTCGATCTCGTGCTCCATCGCGCATGACACTTTCTGCGCCCGCTCCCGCGTGAAGCCGAGTATCCTCACAAAGAAGTCGGACAGAAACTCGTGCCTCCGATAAACGGCGAGCGCCTTTTCGCGCCCCAGATCCGTGAGAACCACGTCCCCGTACCTCTCGTGCTCCAGGAACCCCTCAGCCTCCAGCCTCTTGAGCGCTGCCGTGACCGTGGCCTTGGTGACGCCTAAATTAACGGCAATCTGTGTCACGGTCGCTACATCGCCAGTCATCTCAATTCCCAGTATAGCCTCAAGGTAGTCCTCGACTCTTGCGGTTAGATCCATCTTGGCTCCTCTGACATCGCCCCGCTAAGTTTGATGTCCCTAACTAGGGGATAGTTTACTACATAATCCCACGTTGTCAATATTCTCGCGCAAATTTCTTGGCCAAATTATCTAAATTTCTTGCCGGATGCCCGGAGATGGGTACGTATGCCGAGCAGAATCGGCATCAGGCAGAATACGCACAGGCGTTAGCCTGTAAAAAGGCCTTGTGCGTCCAACTATAATGTGATTGCCCGAAACAGTCAACATTAAAATGGCGATAAAAAGACTTTTTTTCAAGTGATTTTTAGATGCATGACATTAAAGTTATATCTTGGATGTTCCCAGTGTGCCTCACCCGGCGCGCGCGACCGCATCCTCAAGCGCCGCAAGCCCCCTTTCCATGTCCTCCCTGCTGTTGTAGGAGCGGCTTATGAGTTCTCTGGCCGCCAGCTTCCACGCCTGTGCTATGTATTGGCCTTCCGGTGACAGCACGCCCCTGGATGCGTGGAAAAGGCCGCTCGCTATCAGCTTGTAGGCGACAGCCCCGACCGCGTTCAGCACGATGGAGTCTATGGGCATCCCCTTGTTTACGGCATCCGTTATGAGATCGTCGTTTTTGAGATACGCGAAAACGGTCTGCCAGAGCTTCTCGGCGTCTGCCTGTGGGCTGATCCCAGCCTTAGCCAGGTCGATGAAATCCTTCAGGCACAGCAGGCACTTCGCGGTGTTGTCCAATGGCGGCGCGAAGTCCTCCCTTTCGTCGTCCCTGTCCGGCTGTGTGACCATCCAGTAACCGCAGAGGATCACCATCCCGGCCACGATGATTTTAAGAAGGCAGGAGATGAGGTAATACGCAAAGCCGCTGCCGATCCCGTAGGTGGCGAGCCGCCAGGGGATTGCCATGGCCAGGATCACGGTGCCGCCGTTTACGAAAGCGCCCAAAACCGCCCACTCCGCCTCCAGCTCCCTGCCGGGGATAAAGTAGCGAACGATCGCGGACGGGACCAGGGCGGCAACGGACAGCGAAAAGTAGGCTAGCCAGTTGAAAAAGCTGATCAGAATGGATATCCTGGGTACCGCGACGCCCAGCCTGGCCGCCTCGTAATAATTGTTCAAGAAGTAAGCGAAGAGCCACAACAACGACGACGAAGCCAGTACAGCGCTATATCGGATCAATCCTCTGCCGGCCATCTGCTACCTCCGAAAAATACCAAATTTGTGTCTCAATTCGATGGTACTTTAAAGCATCACGCGCGGCGCGCGCCAGCGCGAAAATACCAGCCTCCGCATTATCCTTCAAAGGCACGACGGGCGCAACCTCGTCACGCGAGCCGGCATTGATGTATAATAGTCATAAAGGCTGATTTATAGTCAGGTGCCTGAAGGGTAAAGATTTAACTTCGTAAACGGCGAAATGTTGTTTGAGCGGGTTGATCAGGTTTCCTCATAATAATAATTTTGTAGCTTTCACTGTGGCGAAAGGCCTTTTGTGGGTATGTGGCGCGCGCGCCGCTGGAAGCGCTGAGGGGGGCGGCATGACCGACGGTAAGTACGACCTCACGCGAGGCGGAATCTCCAATAAGCTGATCCTTGTAGCGCTTCCCATAATAGGCACGCAACTCCTGTTGATGAGCTATAACATGGTAGACGTGTTCCTGCTGGGCATGGTCGGGAGTCAGGCTGTGGCGGCTTCTGGCATGGCGGGCATGTACATGTGGCTCTCCAACGGGGTTATGTTGATAGGCAGGATGGGCGCGGAAATCGGCGTCGCCCAGAATTTTGGCAGGCGCGACGAGGAGTCGGCCAGAAAATTCGCCGTATTCTCGATGTATATGGGCCTGTCCTGCGGCTTGGCTTTCGCCTTAGCCTGCATTGCCTTTGCCAGGCCCATGATCGGCTTCTTCCGGCTGGAGGACGCCCCGGTCACGCAGAGCGCCAGGAACTATCTTTCAATAGTGGCCCTCGGTATGCCTCTAGTCTTCGTGAGCGCCGTGATAGCCGGCATATTCAACGGATCCGGCAACTCACGGGTGCCTTTTTTGATGAACTCCGTCGGGCTCGTGACTAACGCCGTATTCGACCCCATCTTTATTTTCTCGTTCGGAATGGGCGTCGAGGGCGCCGCGATAGCGACCGTCATCGCCCAGGCTGCGGCTGCGGGGCTGGCTCTGTTGGCGCTCACTCGAAAGAAAGATCGCCCGTTCGCGCGATTTTACTTCATTATAAAGCCGGAGGCCCGGTACTTCGCTGACATCCTGCGCTGGAGCCTGCCGATAGCGGCGGATAGCGTCCTCTTCACGTTTTTCACGCTGATCGTGTCCAGGCTCGTCGCTGGCTTCGGCGCCGGCGCCATAGCGGTCTACCGCGTCGGCACCCAGATAGAGTCACTGAGCTGGCTCGTCGGCATAGGCATCTCGACCGCCGTCACGGCATTCATAGGGCAGAACTACGGCGCCGGAGCGTGGGAGCGGATAAGGGGCTGTTGCAGGATAGCGCTCGCATGGGCCTGCGTCTGGGGCACGACTGTGACGGTGCTGCTCGCAGGGGCCGGAGGCGCGCTCTTCTGGTTCTTCCTCCCGGACCCGGGGCTCTTGGGTATGGGAGGGTCATTTTTGAGAATCATGGCCGTCTGCCAAATACCCGGTTGCCTGGAAGCGGTATCCGCCGGTGTTTTCAGGGGATTCGGCAGGACTCTCCCGCCTTCGGTAGTGAGCGTGTCCTGCAGCGCCCTGCGCATCCCTATAGCGTACGCATTGGCGCAAGGCGTTCTCGGCACGGATGGTATCTGGCTCGGCATAACGATAAGCGCCACTCTGCGCGGCCTGTGGATCTGCCTATGGTTCCTGGCGGACGTGACGGCGCGGCTGCAAAGCTTCAAGGGCATGGGGCTCTTCATGGCCAGGGGGCTGAAGGGCAAAGACTGAAAGATTCGCTGCCACATTTCTGGCAGAGGAGGGAAAATGCGTCTTGACATTTACCTACTAAACACGTATGATAAAAGTAGAAGGGATTCGGGGGTAGGGTTATGAAGATATCGACAAAGGGAAGGTATGCGTTGCGCGTGATGATCGACTTGGCTGTGCACGACACGGGGGAGTTTATATCCCTCAGGAGCGTTTCCAAGCGGCAGGAGATAACGATCAAGTATCTGGAACAGATCATACCGCTTCTGAGCAGGGCCGGATTTCTCAGGAGCACCAGGGGGAAGGACGGCGGGTACCGCCTGGCCCTGCCAGCCAAGGATTACACAGTCGGAGGGATCCTGAGGGCCGTGGAGGGAAGCTTGGCCCCGGTCGTATGCGTGGAGGGCGAGCCGAACCGATGTCCTAAGCGGGCTGATTGTTCGACGCTGCACGTATGGATCGGCCTCGACAAGGTGATAAACGATTATCTCGACGGGATCACCTTGGAGGAGCTGGCCGAACGGGACAAGAGCATGGGTGGCTTCGATTACTGCATCTAGAGGAGGGACGTAGGCAGTCGTGATTTAGCGCCATATCCACAAAATTTAACGTAGGGGGCGAGAGCAGTGGCAGTGTACACGAAAATGACAGACCTGATAGGGAGGACGCCGCTTTTTGAGCTGGCGAACTATGCGGCCCAAAACGGCCTCAAGGCGAAGATATTGGCGAAGCTGGAGTACTACAACCCTGCTGGGAGCGTAAAGGACCGCATCGCGAAGTCGATGATAGAGGACGCCGAGGAGAAGGGGCTGCTCAAGCCGGGGTCCGTGATCATAGAGCCTACGAGCGGCAACACCGGCATCGGCCTGGCTGCGGTCGCGGCCTCGCGCGGCTACAGGGTCATCCTGACCATGCCGGAGACGATGAGCATAGAGCGCCGTAACCTGCTCAAGGCATACGGCGCGGAATTGGTGCTCACTGAGGGTGCCAAGGGGATGAAGGGCGCCATCGCGAAGGCTGACGAGCTCGCGAAGGAGACGCCAGACAGCTTCATACCCGGGCAGTTCGTCAACCCGGCGAACCCGGCCATCCACCGCGCCACGACGGGACCTGAGATATGGGAGGACGCGGACGGCAGGGTGGACGTGTTCGTCTCCGGGGTCGGCACCGGCGGGACGCTGACTGGCGCGGGCGGTTTCCTGAAGTCGAAAAACCCGGCGCTCCGTATCGTCGCCGTCGAGCCGGCGAACTCCCCCGTCCTGTCCGAGGGGCGGAGCGGGTCGCACAAGATACAGGGGATAGGCGCGGGGTTCGTGCCGGACGTGCTCGACACGGCCCTCTACGACGAAATAATCCCCGTCCAAGACGCGGACGCCTTCGCGGTTGGGCGCGCGATAGCGAAGGCTGAGGGCGTGCTCGTGGGCATATCCTCCGGCGCTGCCGTCTGGGCGGCTACGCAGATCGCGAAGCGCCCGGAAAACAGTGGCAAGAATATCGTGGCGATACTGCCGGATACCGGCGAGCGCTACCTCTCGACGCCGCTATTCGCTGTCGAATGATATAGCCATATAAACTGACAATAGCTGTCTGAAGAGAGGTTATCCTATGGCAATTGCTAAGAACACCGATTCATGGGCATTCGAGACAAAGCAACTCCACATCGGGCAGGAGATGCCGGATCCTGCGTCCGACGCGCGCGCCGTCCCCATTTACCAGACTACGTCGTATGTCTTTCACGACACGGCGCACGCGGCGGCCCGCTTTAGCCTGGCTGACGCTGGCAATATTTACGCCAGGCTGACGAATTCGACCCAGGATGTCCTGGAAAGGCGCCTCGCGTCCCTGGAGGGAGGGGTGGCGGCGCTGGCGCTGGCCTCCGGAGCGGCGGCGGTGACCTACTCGCTGCTGAACCTCGCACATGCCGGGGATCACATAGTGTCTGAGAAGACCATATACGGCGGCACCTACAACCTGCTGGAGCACACGCTTCCCCTGTACGGCATCACCACGACGTTCGTGGATCCTTACGAGGAGGGGGCTTTCGAGCGGGCTGTCAGGCCGAACACGAAGGCGATCTTTGTCGAGACGCTGGGCAACCCCCACTCTAACATCGTGGACATAGAGAAGCTCGCCGCCTTAGCCCACGAACACAAGATCCCCCTCGTCGTGGACAGCACGTTTACGCCGCCGTGCGTTTTGCGCCCCATCGAATACGGCGCGGACATCATAGTCCACTCCGCCACGAAATTTATAGGCGGTCACGGCACGACGCTGGGCGGGGTGATCATCGACAGCGGCAAGTTTGACTGGGAGGCTTCCGGGAAGTTCCCGTCCATCACGGAGCCGAACCCGAGTTACCACGGGCTGTCATTCACCGAGGCAGCAGGCCCCGCCGCTTACGCCGTGAAGATACGAGCCATCCTGCTGCGCGATACAGGCGCGGCTATCTCCCCGTTCAACGCGTTTCTTTTGCTGCAAGGGGTGGAGACCCTCTCTCTCCGGGTAGAGCGGCATATCGAGAACACGCTCGAGGTCCTGGATTACCTGAAGGGCCATCCCAAGGTGGAGAAGCTTCACCACCCCTCTCTCCCCGACGATCCCAGCCACGGGCTGTACAAGAAATATTTCCCGGAGGGCGCCGGTTCGATCTTCACCTTCGAGGTCAAGGGCGGCGAGAAGGAAGCCAAGGATTTCATCGACCGGCTGGAGATATTCTCGCTTCTGGCGAACGTGGCAGACCTGAAATCATTGGTCATCCATCCCGCGACGACGACCCACTCCCAGCTCAGCCCGGAGGAACTGCTCGACCAGGGCATAAAGCCGAACACGGTCCGGCTATCCATCGGCACGGAGAACATAAAGGACATCATCGCGGATCTGGAGCAGGCGTTCGCGTGAAGATACGATGTTTTAAAAGAACTGGCTAATGACAAAAAGAAATGTTATGATTGCGATGAGCGGAGGCGTGGACAGTTCCGTAGCCGCTCATCTTTTGTGTGAGCAGGGTTACTCGTGCATCGGCGTGACGATGAAGCTCTTCGAGAACGACGACATCGGGGCCGAAAGCGACGACCTCTGCTGTTCGCTAGGCAGTTCCCTTGACGCCCGGAGGGTGGCTGCCAAGATCGGCATACCGCACTACGCCTTCAACTTCTCGCGTGACTTCGACGAGCGCGTGATAGGCAAATTCATCCGGGAGTACGAGCTAGGGCGCACGCCGAACCCCTGCGTCGACTGCAACCGCTTCTTGAAGTTCGATAGGCTGTTCGAAACTGCGAGACAGGCCGGGTGCGGTTATATAGCCACGGGGCATTACGCCAGGGTAGATTTGGATGCCCTTAGCGGCAGGTATCTCCTGAAAAAAGCCCTGGACAGGACGAAGGATCAGAGCTATGTTCTCTATATGCTCACCCAGGAGCAGCTCGCGCGGACGCTGTTCCCGCTGGGAGGCATGAGGAAGAGCGAGGTCAGGGAGATCGCGTCCGCGCGCGGGTTCGCAAACGCCCAAAAGCCCGAGAGCCAGGATATATGTTTCGTTCCAGACGGGCGTTACGCCGACTTCATCGAGAGGCGGACGGGCAGGAAGAGCGAGCCGGGCGACTTCGTGGACGAATCTGGCAGGGTGATCGGACGGCACAGGGGGCTTATTCGCTACACGATCGGTCAGCGTCGGAGGTTGGGGATATCTTGTTCGGAGAAGCTCTTCGTGCGGGATAAGAATCCCCTGGACAACACGGTCACGCTCTGCGTGGAGGAGTCGCTATACACGAAGACCCTCGTGGCGGAGGACTTCAACACGATATCGCGCGACGTGCCGGACGCGCCCTTGCGGGTCAGGGCGATGACGCGATACCGCCAGGAGGAGCGCCTTGCTACCGCCGTGTGGACGAGCCAGGACAGGGTCGTGGTGACGTTCGACGAACCGCAGCGGCAGGCGGCGCCAGGGCAGGCGGTAGTCCTGTACGAGTTCGAAAGGGAGGACGTCGTGCTGGGGGGCGGAACGGTGTCCTGGATGGGCGATGACTGAGGGGAAGGCCATGATCGATAAGCTGCTTCAAACGAGGGATCTCCGCGACGAGGAGCTTGAGGCGCTCCTCCTGACGGATGCATACGACGGGGAGCTGGCGCGCAGCGCCGACACGGTCCGGCAGAGCGTCTACGGGAAGGACGTCTACATACGCGGCCTCATCGAATTTTCCAACTACTGCAAGAACGACTGCCTTTACTGCGGCATACGGCAGGGCAACAGCGCCGTAAAGCGATACAGGCTGAGTTGCGAGCAGATACTCTCCTGTTGCGGGGAGGGCTACGGGCTGGGCTTCCGTACCTTCGTCCTCCAGGGGGGCGAGGATCCTTATTACGACGACGCCATGATGTGCGCGATAGTGTCGCGGATAAAGGCAGAGTTCAGCGACTGCGCCGTCACGCTCTCGATAGGGGAGAGGCCGCGCGAGAGCTATCAGGCGCTCTTCGACGCTGGCGCTGATCGCTACCTCTTGCGCCACGAGACAGCCGACCGCGAACATTACCGCCGTCTGCACCCGGAGTCCATGAGCCTCGATAACCGCAAGGAGTGCCTGTGGAATTTAAAGGAGATCGGCTATCAGGTCGGCGCCGGGTTCATGGTGGGCTCGCCCTACCAGACCATATCGAACATCGTCTCTGACATACGCTTCCTCCAGGCGCTGCGCCCCGATATGATTGGGATAGGGCCATACATCACGCACCGCCAGACGCCGTTTCGGGATTTTCCGAGCGGCAGCCTCGAACTCACGCTCAGGATACTCAGCGTCATCAGGCTGATGTTCCCATACGCTCTTATCCCTGCGACGACGGCCCTGGGGACGATAGCCCCGGGCGGCAGGGAGCTTGGCCTGGCTCGCGGCGCTAACGTCGTCATGCCGAACCTCTCCCCGGTGGGCGTGAGGAAGCTGTACGAGCTGTACCAGGATAAGATATGCACGGGCGAGGAGGCCGCTGAGTGCCGGTACTGCCTGGATCGACGCGTCACTAGCGCCGGGTACGCGATAGCCGTCCACAGGGGCGACGTGAAGAGGGAGAGGGAGGCTGTCGTGCCAGTTTGAGAGGGCCTGTTTAACCATTGTTTGAATTATCGATATATAGGCCGAAGGGAGCGCCCGGATGAACAAGTACGATGATCTCAAACGATATCTGGCGGAGCTGGGGAGCGTGGCCGTGGCCTTTTCCGGCGGCGTGGACTCCACCTTCCTGCTCAGAGCAGCCTACGACGCGCTGGGGGATAAGGCCATAGCCGTTACGGCGCGCTCCTGTTCCTTCCCGGAGCGTGAGCTGAACGAGGCCCGCGCTTTTTGCGAGGGCTATGGCATCACGCACTTCGTCTGCGACTCCGAAGAGCTGGAAATAGACGGTTTCGCTCAAAACCCGAAGAACAGGTGCTACCTCTGCAAGAGCGAGCTGTTCGAAAAAATCTGGGCCATCGCCAGGGAGAACGGCGTCATGTACGTGGCGGAAGGCTCCAACGTGGACGATGACGGGGATTACCGGCCAGGGCTGGTCGCAGTCCGCGAACAGGGCGTCAAGAGCCCCCTTCGGCACGTAGGGCTTTGCAAGGGCGAGATACGCCGGCTGTCCAGGGAGCTCGGACTGCCGACGTGGGACAAGCAGTCCTTCGCCTGTCTTTCCTCCCGCTTCCCCTACGGCGAGACCATAACGCCTGAGCGATTGGGCATGGTCGACCGCGCGGAACAGATCCTGCTGGACATGGGGCTGCGCCAGGTCAGGGTACGCCACCACGGCACCATAGCCCGCATCGAGACGGACGAGGACGGCTTCGGCGCCCTTATGGGCCGCGAGGCGCGCGCGCGGGTTCACCGGGAATTTTGCGAGATAGGCTTCACCTATGTGTCGCTGGATCTGCTGGGATATCGGACCGGCAGCATGAACGAGACGCTGGCCTAAAGCGAAAAGATAACGATAATATGCCCAGGCTTTCAGGTTCGCTGCGTTCGCTCGAAAAGCCTGGGCATCTCGCGGGAACTTGACGGGCATAACGGCAAAAAGCAAATGCCCTCGCCCGGGGTTTATTTTGCGGCTGCTGGTTCTCTGCTATAATTACATTAATGAGAGGATGTGAGGCCATGAACGAATCAATCGACGATGAATATCTTGAGGAATCCTATTCCCCGGAACTCGACGAGCTGATTCCGAAAACGAGGGACGACGCGATCGAGCGCTTAAAGCAGGGACGTCTCTTCCGTCTGCTGGACAGTATCGTGAAGTTCCTCCTGGCCCGTCCCGAGAGCGAGGAGATATGCCGCGATTTTCTGGGCGCCGTGATTTTCCCGGAAGGGCTCAGGGAGTTCACCCGCGTGGAACTGCTCGACAGGAACCTGTCGCCTGCGCGCCTCCGCGGGCGCGGCAGCAGGATCGACGTATACGGCACCGTCGACGACGGGTCGAAGATGAACGTCGAAATCCAGCTCAACTACGACGCGGCCCACGCGAGCAGGGCAGTGTACTACTGGTCGCTGGTTCACACGAACCAGCTCGAGTCAGGCGACCTCTTCAAGGACGTAGACAGGACGGTGAGCGTCAACATCCTGGGTTTCGACATGCTGAAGCTCGAAAAGAACTTTTGCAACAGCTATTCCATCCGGAACGACGGCAGCAGCAGGGTACTGACGGACGACCTCAAGATTATTTTCATAGAGCTGCCGAAATTCATACGAGAACTCAAAAAACCCGGCAGGAAGCTGAAAAGCAAGCTGGAAAGATGGCTCTGCTTCTTCGTGGGCCTGGAGGGCGAGTTCATTCCAGACGCGGCGGAAGCCGATCCGGTCATAGGCCTAGCCCTGAAGCAGGAGCAGATCTTCCTTATGGACGAGCGCATGAGGATGTCATACATCGACGACCTGATGGACATGTACTCCGAGAGGAAGCGAGGCGCTCGCGCGCAGAAGCTTGCCAAGGACAGGTCCGAGCTGGCGGAGGAGAACCGCAGGCTCGTCCAGAGGGAGCGCAAGGCAGCCATCAAATTCGTCGAGCTGGGCATGTCCGTCGAGGAGATAGCGGCCACGATGGATATCCCCGATAGCGACGTCCGCAACTATATCGCGTGATCTGAAACAACCGCGTCTGCTGACTTAGAATCGGAATAAGAGGGGGAAGGCTTTATGGCTCTAGGGGCAAAGCCGGTCGCGTACTCCAGGTCCGAGCAGGTTCAGTTCGTCATGCCGCAGCACGGCAACCGGTCCGGCAGGCTCTTCGGCGGGCAGTTGATGGCGTGGATCGACATCCTGGCGGCGGTCGTCGCGTTCAGGCACAGCGACGGCGACTGCACGACCGCCTCGGTCGATTACCTCAGCTTCGAAAAGCCCATCAGCGTAAAGGATCTGATCATACTGGACGGGAGGCTGACCTGCGTCGGCAATTCCTCAATGGAGGTCAGGGTGGACACGTTCATCGAACACGCAGGGCTTGTCCGCGAGCACGCGAACAGGGCATACCTCACATGCGTCGCCGTTGACGGTGATGGGCGTCCGAGACAGGTTCCGCGCCTGGAACTCCAGACCGACGAGGACAGGGCGGAATACGCGGCCGGGCTGGAGCGCGCCAAGCTCAGGAAGGAGCGCAGACGGCAAGCCGCCATTATCACCCCTCCTGTCGTTTAGCCGATCACCTCGATGATCAGAAACGCCAGGGTGGCGTTTACGAGGATGCTGTCGAAGCGGTCGAGGAAGCCGCCATGTCCCGGGATCGCCGCGCCGGAGTCTTTCACGCGCGCCTCGCGCTTCAGGACGGACTCGCAGAGGTCGCCGAGCTGCCCGGCTACCCCGCATAGCAAGCCCAGCATCAGAAGCGGCATCGGCGGGAACTCGAAGAACCACGCGAGCGCCGACCCGCAGAACGTGCTGCCCATGACCCCCGCCCAGAAGCCTTCCCAGCTCTTCTTCGGGCTGACTTTGCTGCAAAACGGCGTCTGGCCGAATCTGGAGCCCACTGCATACGCCGCCACGTCGCAGCTCCAGGTGCAGAAAAATATCGTGAGGAGGATGATCTGTCCCATGGCCTGGGAGCGGATGAGTATCATAAAGCTCCAGGGCAGCACGATGTAGACCAGCCCGGAGAGCGTGCCGCCTATGTTCCACAGGGCGTAGCTCTGGCCGGTGCTCTCCCTGCGGATCACCTCCGTGAAAAGCACCAGGAACGCTACTGAGGCCAGTATCGACAGCGTGAGCGCGAAGCTGAAACCCATGGAGACGGTGACGAGCATGAAGAGCGCCCCTGCCAGCCCCCAGCCCCTCGACAGCTTGTATTTCGACGAGAGCAGCTTATACATCTCCCAGAGCGAACAGAGCGCGACGACCGACGCCACGAGACTCCAGGCCCAACCGCCGCGAATGATGCCGCCCAGTATGCAGGCCGCCACGATCCCGCTCCCCAGGAGGCGGCTCAACATGTCCTTGTTCACCAGAGGCGCTCCCTCGCGCTCGATCTTGGCTCCGGCAGGGGGCTTATGCAGCGCCATAGCGACGCTCCCTCCCGGCGTAGCTCGCTAGCGCCCGCTCCAGCTCCGACCTTTCGAAGTCGGGCCACAGTACGTCCGTGAAATAATATTCGCTGTACGCGCCCTCCCACAGCCAGAAGTTGCTCATCCTGAGTTCCCCGCCCGTCCTGATCAGGAGGTCGGGGTCAGGCACGTCAGGGACGTACATAAAGCCGCGCAGGCGCTCCTCCGTCACTGGGCCGTCCTGGCCGGACGCGATGAGCTTCGACACGGCGTCCAGGATCTCCTGCCGCCCGCCGTAGTTGGTGCAGAATATCACGTCTATGCCGTCGTTGCCCCGAGTCCGCTGTTCGGCCTCTCCCGTTATCTTCAATATGTCCTGCGGGAAGGCGTCCATCCTCCCCGCGAAACGCACCCTGGCGTTGCGCCTGTGCATCTGCTCCATCTTGCCCTTGAGGTAATACCTGAAGAGACCCATGAGCCCCTGCACCTCGCTGGACGGGCGGCGCCAGTTCTCCGTAGAAAAAGCGTACACGGACAGATATCGTATGCCAAGCTCCTTCGCCGCGTCTATGACGCGTTCGAGGGCTTTCATTCCGGCCTGGTGGCCGATCACCCTGGGCAGGAGGCGCTTCTTCGCCCAGCGGCCGTTGCCGTCCATGACGATCCCAACGTGTACGGGAAGCCTCTGCTGTTGAGCCTCGCCCATGATCGTCACCCTCCAATCTTCAGTATGGCTGTCAAGCGAATCACGCGACGGCCCAAGGGCGCTAGCGGCCCGTAACGCTGTCCCAGCGCCGCTTGACCTCCTGTATGTCCTGCCACGTGAGGTGCTTGGGGCTCCCGGGTGTCCTGCCGTCTGGATAGCGCAGGAGGTAGCTGGGGTGGAACATGGGCATCACCGCGACGCCCATCCAATCATACCAGCGTCCCCTCAGTTTTGAAATGCCCTCGGTCGTCTTCAATATCCACTTCGTCGGCGTCGAACCCAGCAAAACCATGATCGCGGGCCTGATGAGCTGAATCTGGGTCCGCAGGTGCGGGTCGCAGGCGGTCATCTCGGCGGGCAGCGGCGGCCTGTTGTTCGGCGGCCTGCACTTGACTACGTTGGTGATGTACACGGCCTTCCTGTCGATCCCGGCGGCGCCCAGTATTTGAGTGAGCAGCTGTCCCGCCTTGCCGACGAACGGCAGGCCCTGCTCGTCCTCGTCCGCCCCCGGCCCCTCCCCGATGAACATGAGGCTCGTCCCGGCGTCACCGTCCCCGAAGACGACGGAGTTGCGCGTCCTGGCGAGCTCACAGGCATCACAGGCCAAAGCCCGCGCGCGGCACTCGCCCCACACCGCCGCCCGCGCCTCTTCCCTCTTTTGTGCGTTCAAGCTGAAAATGACGCCATCCTCTCTCATCGCTAAAACTCCATCCCGATGACGTTGATGTTCACGACATGCACGTCCAGCCCGGTAAAATACCGTACGCTGCGCGCGACCCTCTGCCTTACCAGCTCTGAGACGGTTATGATGTTCTTTGGGCCGGGCGAGACCTTTATGTCGATGTCTATGTCGAGGGATTGCTCCTCGCTGGAGAAGACCCTGGTCGCGACGACCTTGGGCACCTGTCCGACCCTCGACGCTATATGTCCGCAGAGCTGCTCTATCGCGTCCGGCTCTATGTGTACCTCGCCGTAAAAGCTGAACGGCGGGCGGACGATGGTCTTTTCCCCTTCATAGGGCGCTTTCGGCCGCCAGAGGACGCGCAGACGTCCGACGAGTTTGCCGGCGAAGTTCTTCCGCACCAGCACGTGCGACACGGGAATGACGTGCTGGCCCTTCGCCTGCCGCTCCTTGCGGGCGCGGGATATCTCCTCCGGCGTGGCGACCTCCTCTATGTGGACGACCCTATCCGGCTTTGGCAGCCCGAGCCGCTTTATTATCCTCTCCGCCATCCCGTCGGATGTGGCTATGATCATCACCGAACAGGGCGCGGCGCGCCGGAAGAACTCCGTCACGGACGCGCGGTGGTCGTCGAAATCGAACATCGCGCGCCTGATCGCCCGGATCTGGTTTCTCTCGGTCTTCGCGCTCTTGCCGGCCACGATCGTCGTCTTGCGGATCACGAGACCGTCGTCTATTATGTAGTCGGCGTCAAGGTAATCGGCCACGAACTGCGCCCGCTGGCTCTTGCCGGTGCCGGCCGCGCCCACGAACGCGAAGACCCTTATCGTCCCTGCGGACGGGTCAGTCCCCTGCGTCATCGAATTTATCCGCTGACTCGCCGTCCGGGAGCAGCTCTATGTCCGCGCCCAGCGACCTCAGTTTGTCCGTGAGCCTCTCGTAGCCACGCCACACGTGCTTCAACGCGCATACCACTGTCTCGCCCTCCGCCGCGAGCCCCAGCAGTATCAACGCCGCGCCGGCGCGGAGATCCGATGCGTGCACCTCCGCGCCTGATATCTGCGGCACGCCCGTTATCACGACAGTGTTGCCCTGAATGTCTATCTTGCAGCCCATCCTGCGGAACTCGCCCACGTGCATATAGCGGGAGTCGAACACGCTCTCGTGTATGATGCTCGTCCCGTCTGCCAGGCAGAGCGCCGCCATGATCTGCGGCTGCATGTCGGTCGGGAAGCCGGGGTACGGGAGCGTCTTTATCGTGACGCCGTTCCAGCCGGCGCCCCGGCAGTCCAGGGAGACCGAGTCGTCGGATGTCGCTGCGGTAATCCCGGCCTCCTCCAGCTTCGATAAGAGCGCCGCCGCGTATGCTGGGTCTATCCCGTCGACCGCCACGCGTCCGCGCGTTATCATCCCGGCTAGCAGATAAGTGCTCGCCTCTATGCGGTCCGGGATTATCGTGACTTTCGCTGAGACGAGGTCCCTGGCGCCCTTTACGCTGACCGTGCTGGTCCCGTCGCCCTCGACGGACGCGCCCATCGCCCGGAGCGCGTCGGCTAAATTCTCTATCTCCGGTTCCCTGGCCGCGTTTTCTATGGTGGTCTCCCCCTCGGTGAGGGCTGCCGTCATCATGATATTTTCGGTGGCGCCGACGGACGGGAAATCGAAGTTGATGCGCGTCGCCGACAAGCCGTCCGTCCTCGCGTGGACGGAGCCCTGTTCGAGGTCTATCTCCGCTCCCATGCGCGTCAGGGCTTTCAGGTGGAAGTCTATCGGCCTGCTCCCTATAGCGCATCCCCCCGGCAGCGGCAGGACGGCCCTTCCGCACCTGGCGACGAGCGGGCCCAAGACCAGGGATGACGCCCTCATCTTCCGGACGAGGTCGGACGGTGTCTCCCACTTGAGATCCTCGGGGACGTCTATCGTCATCGTGCCATCTTTAAACTCTATCTCCGCACCGAGGTGGCGGAGCAGGTCGGCCATGGTGTGGATGTCCTGGAGATCCGGCACCCTCGACAGTTTCAGGCTGCGCCCTTTCAAGAGCAGGGAGGCGGCCATGACGGGGAGCGCCGCGTTCTTCGCCCCCTGCGCCCTGACTCGGCCTGAAAGGGGCCTTCCGCCTCGGATCAACATTCTGTCGCTCGTCAACATCGTTCAACTCCAGTCAAAGATTACGGACCTCTGCAAAAAAGGCCAATCCGGCCAGCGTTTCCCCTATGATAACCTAAAATCGAAAAAAGAAAAATCTCATGACGGGGACGCGCGCGGTCATCGCGAAAGGGCGTCCGCGATCCTGGACGCCGCCGCGCCGTCCCCGAAGGGGTTTTCTAAAGAGCGCTCTATCAGCTTCGCGCGGGCATCCTTGTCCGACAGCATGGATCTGGCCGCCTCCGTGACGCGACGCTCGTCCGTGCCGACCAGGACGCAGCTGCCCTGTTCTGTCGCCTCCGGGCGCTCCGTCACGTCGCGCAGCACCAGAGCGGGCTTCCTGAGGGACGTGGCTTCCTCCTGGACGCCGCCGCTGTCGCTCATGATCAGCTCGCAGTTATCCATGGCCCATACGAAGTCCGGGTAATCCAGCGGGTCGCAGAGGATCACGCGGGGCCCTTCGAGCAGATCCCTCATCACGTCGCGCACCGCCGGGTTTCTGTGCATCGGGACGACCGCCGCGAGATCCGGGTACATTTCGAGTATCCGCAGCAGCGCGCGGCAAATGGCCTCCAAGGGCGCGCCCCATGACTCCCTCCTGTGCGCGGTCAACAGGATGAAACGACGCCCTACGAGCCTGCGCGCGAGCGCCTCCGGCGCGCCGGCGCGAGCCGCCAGCGCGGTCTTGAGCGCGTCCACCGCCGTGTTGCCCGTGACGCATATCCCGTCATCGCGCGCGCCCTCGCGCAGCAGATTTTCACGCGCGAGGGCCGTGGGGGCGAACCACCACGTGGACACGCGGTCCGTGAAGACCCTGTTCATCTCCTCCGGGAAGGGGCGGCTCATGTCGGAGCTGCGGAGCCCCGCCTCCACGTGTCCTATGGGTATGTGCCTGTAAAAGGCCGCGAGGGACGAGGCGAACGTGGTCGTCGTGTCGCCGTGAACCAAGACGGCGTCCGGCGGCGCATCGTCGAAGAGGCCTCCCACGCCGGTGAGCACCGCTGACGTGATGTGGTCGAGGGACTGGCGGCTCCTCATTATCCCGAGGTCGCAGTCGGCTGAAAGGGAAAAGTAGCCCAGCGCCTGGCTCAACATGTCCGTATGCTGCCCTGTCGCGATGATCTTCACGCTGAAAGATTCCCTGCGGCGCAGTTCGAGTATCACCGGGGCCATCTTTATTGCCTCCGGCCTCGTGCCTATCACGACGTCTATCTTCATCGGAACGCCGCCAGCAGACGATAGCCCGCGCCGACCAAGATGCCGTGTGCGACGACCAGCAGTGAGAGCACCTGCCACGTGGGGAGCTTCATGTCGAGCAGGATATGGTGGACGTGGCCCCTGTCGGGGTAAAACGGCGATTTTTTGTTCAACGCGCGCCGCGTCATAGCGCAGAGCGTGTCGATCACGGGCGCTCCCCCTATCAGCGCCAGCGCCACGGCCATCGCCGCCACGTTCATGCGGAAGAACCTCGGGAAGAGATCCCATGCGAGGTGTGACGAGCACACGTACCCGAGGAGGGTGGCACCGCCGTCGCCGAGGAATGTCCTGGCGTAGGGGAAATTCCACAGCAGCACGCCGGACACGAGCCCGCAGAAGGGGAGCCACGTATAGGGATTGCCGCCCAGGTACGCCAGATATGACGTGACGAGCGCCAGCGAGAGCGACAGGCCGTCCATGCCGTCCACAAAGTTGTACGCGTTCGTGCAGCCGGCCACCCAGAGAGAGAGGAGCGCTTTCTGGCTGGCCGGCACGGGAAGGGGCATGATCACCCAGGCCGCCGCCGCGAGATGCACGAAGAGCCTCTTAAGCGGCGGGAGGGGGTGCATGTCGTCCATGTAGCCGACCAAAAAGACGAGGGTAGCGCCCGTCGCCACGTAAGGCACCTCCACCCCTGGGTTCGGGTTGATGAGCGCCCAGAGCAGATATCCAGTCCAGAGGACGATCCCCGCGCCCCTGGGCGTGACGGCGCTGTGTTGTTTCCTGCCGCCAGGGACGTCCATCAGGCGGAACGTGCGCGACAGCTTCATGGAGACCGGCGTCGCGATTATGCCCCACAAAAAATTCAGTATCGCCGAGAGTATCGCCATCTGCCCGCGGACGCGCCCCTATTTCGTCCCGAAGAGCCTGTCGCCTGCGTCGCCCAGGCCAGGGACGATGTAGCCGTGGTCGTTCAGGTTGCTGTCGAGGGCGGCGGTAAATATATCGACCTCCGGGTGATCGGCAGAGACCCTGCTCACACCCTCAGGGGCTGCGATCAGCGATACCAGCGATACCCGTCTCCCGCCGGCCCGCTTCACGTGGGCGATGGCTGCCGACGCCGAGCCGCCCGTAGCCAGCATTGGGTCGAGTATGAAAATATCCCTTTCGCCTATGTCGTTCGGCAGCTTGCAGTAGTAATCGATGGGGCGCAGACTGTCTGGATCCCTGTAAAGCCCGATGTGGCCGACCTTTGCGTTCGGCACGAGCCTCAGTATGCCCTCCACCATGCCGAGCCCTGCCCGCAGGACGGGGACGACGGCGAGCTTTTTGCCGGCGATGGACAAGCCCTTCGTGGTGCAGATCGGCGTCTGGACCTCGACCTCCTCCAGAGGGAGGTTCCGGAAGATCTCGTAGGCCATGAGCCCTGCGATCTCCTGAACGAGATCCCTGAAATCCTTCACAGTAGTGTCCTTGTCCCTGACGATGGAGATCTTGTGCTGTATCAGCGGGTGGGACATCACGACGACGCGACCGCTGCCCCGCAGGCCGCGCTCGATGTTTTTCGTCTCCGTCTCGTAGTCCATGACCTTCTGTCTGCGGACCAGATGTCTGCCGCCCTCCGTCTCCGTCGCGAACCAGACGGCCGCGATCGCTTTGGCGAGATCCGTCCCCGTCGTCCTGCCGCCCAACACCAGCACGTTGGCGTCGTTGTGCAGACGGCTCATCCGTGCCGCGTACTCGCTTGCGCAGAGCGCCGCGTATATGCCCGGGACCTTGTTGGCCGCTATGCTCATCCCGATGCCTGTGCCGCAGGCCAAGAGCCCTCTGTCCGACTTGCCGGAGATGATGGAGTCAGTGACTTTTTTGCACCAGTCCGGGTAATCGGTCGATTGTTCCCCTGAAAACGCGCCAAAGTCCGTGATTTCGTGCCCCAGGGACTGGACGAACCCTTTCATCTCCTCCTTGAGCGCGAACCCGGCATGGTCGGAACCTACAGCCACCTTCATTCTTTTGACCCCCAGTGAGTTCTAAAATTTGCCATTTCTAAATCCCGTAACGTCAGTCGCCGCTTGGCGCCCTTCGCAGCATGGAGGGCCAGATCGGTAACCAGTCCGCGAACTGGATCACGTCCACCGTGGCGAAGACTGACAGCGTGGCGTCAGACGGATAGCCATACGTGGTGTGATCCGGCGGGAGCGGCACGCTCAACATCCACTCCGTTCTGTCGCCGAGCGGCGCTTCCCCGATCCTCGAAGAGTAATAGACATGCCCTAGCGTCGCTTGTGAGACGTGCGCCAGACGCATGGAGGGGGGCCGCCTTAATGCCCAGAGGTCGACGCGGATGCCGTTCTGTAGGGCCAAGGCGAAGAGCTCCTCCAGTTCGGCGTCCGTGCCGGACAGCCTCGTGTCCAGCATCAGCGCGCTTGGCAGCGGCGCTCCTGCGCGTGACGCCCTGGCCATGTCGCCGATTACGTCCGAGACCGACTGCGCCCATCTGGCGTTGCCGTTTGCGGCATTGAGAGACGCGTCCGGCGAATAATAAAGAACCGACCCTGAATTTTCGGCGCTCACCGCGCTCACGGACGACGGGCGCGACTCGCCCCTCCAGACGACCTGCGTGTCCGGCGCCCTGTCCTCTATAAAGCGCTGAAAGACGGAAGAGGCGGAAGCGCGCAGCAGTAGTTTCGGGGCGTCGTCCTGATCGCCCTCGTCGATCCATGGGCTGTGAAGGTTCAGCGCGCCGAAGGCCACTCTGGACGTGGGGCGTATGCCGCCGTCCCACCATATCCTGCCGCTTACGTCTGAGACGACCGGGCCGCCTGGCGTCCATGCGATGCTCCACGCGTCATTCATACCGTCCGCTACCACATCTGGGCTCTTGTCACCTGGCAGTGCCGGGAAGCGGCGGTACAGCTGGCCGTTCTCCGACAGGACGAGCAGTTCGCCCTGCGAACCCCACTCCAGATCCCTGGGCGCCTGGACGCTAAAGGCGTCCTGGACGGCTAGCGTGTACGAGTCCAGCACGTAAACCTTCCCGTTGCCCCTGTCGGCCACGGCGACGAAGGGGCCGCGCGCGGCTGCCGCGACCGGCTCGAAAACCCTGGGCAGCGCGTCGCTGCCCGGGGGGCGCCACGATGCGACGATATCAAGCGAGGGGAGGCCGTAAAACCGCACAGCCCGCCCTATCCTGTCCGTCACCGCCACCATCGTGGAGTCGATCATGGCCGCGTCCGAGACGCTCACGCACCCGTCAAGGCGTCCTATCTCCTCGCCCGACGCGCTCCACGACCTGGTGTCTATGGAAAGCCTGCTCACGTCGCCGCTCTTCTGGAAGAGAAGGGCCTCTTGGGGGGAGATCTGTGCCGCCGCCGCGGGCGCGCGGATGCCGAAACGCCCCATCCGCTGTCCGGAGCGGTCGGAAAACCACACGGCATCGCCCAGCGTGTCGCAGGCAAAGACGATCCCGTAAGCGGCGCTGATCTTCCCCAGCCCGTTCATGCCGGCATATGCGGCCCTGTCGTAGAGGGGGGCCTTAAAAAACGCGCCAGTCTGACGTTTTTCGAAGTATAGGCCGATAGGGGAGCCCTCCGGCAAGAACGCGCCCCGGAGGAGTTCGCGCTGATCCCTCATGCTGTCCAGGATTATCCGCGCCCTGTAATCGTCGTACCGAACCTCCAGGTACGACGACATCGCCCCTATGGCGTCCGCGTAGCGGCCCATTTTGCGCAGGGCGAGGCTCCTCACGTAATATGCGTCGATGTAATATATGTTGAGCCGCAGCGCCTCTTCCAGGGAATCCAGGCAGTTCCAGGGCCGGTTCTCCAAAAGGTAGCCGTAGCCCTCCAGGAAAGCCCTTTCGGACGCCTCCCTGTCCAGCACAGGCAACGATACGACATCCGCCGCGAAGGACGCGGGGCGCAGGAACATTAAAATCAAGAGGCCGGTCAAGGCGGCACGGCCAAAAGACGGACTCCTTATCGTGTGTAGCCTCCCCTCAGAAACACAGCCACTCATCTTGCGTCTCCACGCGAGACGGAAGCGGTTTACGATAGTTTATCATGTTTTGAGGGCACGGTACCCTAGCGATATCAAAAAAACTGGATTTTAGCCGTTCCCCTACGCGCTTATCCTGGCCACGCCGCTGGATATGGCGGCTTCCTTTACGGCTTTCGCGACGGCCTGGGCTACTCGCTTGTCCAGAGGGGCGGGGATGAAGTAGCCGGGCCTGAGTTCGGAGTCCGTGACCAGCTCGGCTATCGCATTTGCCGCCGCTATCTTCATCGCGTCGTTGATATCGCTCGCCCGCGCGTCGAGCGCGCCCCTGAAAATGCCAGGGAAGGCCAGCACGTTGTTTATCTGGTTAGGGAAGTCGCTCCGGCCTGTACCGATCACGGCAGCGCCAGCAGCCGCCGCCTCCTCCGGCATTATCTCCGGGACGGGGTTCGCCAGCGCTAGGATTATGGGGTCTTTGGCCATGGAGCGCACCATGTCGCCCGTGACCAGGCCGGGGGCTGACACGCCGATAAAGACGTCCGCGCCCTTTAAAACGTCGGCGAGCGCGCCCTTTTTCATCTTCGGGTTCGTGAGGGCCGCGATTTTAGCCTCCTCCGCGCCCAGCCCCTCCTTGCCCCTGTATAAGACACCTGACTTGCTGTACATCACAACGTCCTCCAGCCCCATCGACATCAGCAGCTTGGCTATCGCCACGCCGGCTGCCCCAGCGCCGCTTATCACCATGCTGAGGCCGCCGAGCTTCCTCCCGGATATCTTGATGGCGTTTATCATCGCCGCGAGGGTCACGACGGCGGTGCCGTGCTGGTCGTCGTGGAATACTGGTATGTCGCAGGACTCCTTGAGCCTTCTCTCGATCTCGAAGCACCTGGGCGCCGATATGTCCTCCAAGTTTATCCCGCCGAAGCTGCCCGCCAGCAGCTCGACCGTCCGGACTATGTCGTCCGGGTCCTTCGAGCGTATGCAGAGCGGTATCGCGTCCACCCCGGCGAATGCCTTGAACAGTACGCACTTGCCCTCCATGACCGGCATGCCGGCCTCCGGCCCTGTGTCGCCCAGGCCCAGCACGGCGGTGCCGTCGGTGATCACAGCCACGGTGTTCCATTTTCCCGTCAGGTCATAGCTCCTCGAAGCGTCCTCTTGGATCGCGAGGCACGGCGCGGCCACCCCCGGCGTGTACGCCACAGACAGGTCGTCCGCGGTCTCGATAGCCATCTTGGGCACGATATCGAGCTTTCCCCTCCACTCGTAGTGCTTCTCCATCGCCACCTTAGCGTAATCCATGTCGCAGCCTCCAAATTGTCAGTAATGTGTATGTCCGGGTCGTCAAGCGAGCAGTTCTGGGTAGTTTGCGCTGTAATCGTCGAACTCCGATGCGAGCAGGCCGAGTTTTTCCCTCCCTCTTTTGGCCGCGAGCCGCACCTGTCGGGGCGAAGCGCCCCCGTATGTGTCGCGCCTGGCGGCGGAACGCTCTGGCGTCAGGAGGGAGGGGAGTTCGCAGCCCGCCTCCGGGGCGCGTCGGCGCCACTCCTCAGCCGTGAGGGACGTTAGAGCCCGTCCGTTCTCCAGGCACCACCGCACTGCGTTGCCAACGATCTCATGGGATCTCCTGAACGGGACGCCGCGCTCAACTAAGTGCTCCGCCACGTCCGTGGCGAAGATGAAGCCGTCGGCGAAGCCGCGCCTTGCCGCGCCCGAATCGATCTCAACTTCCGAGAGGAGCGGCGGCATCACCTCCAGCATCCCCTTTACGGCGTCGCAGGATCTCCACAGCGAGCGCTTGTCCTCCTGGAAGTCCCTGTTGAACGTGAGCGGCGTCCCTTTCATCATCATGAGCGCGTCCACGAGGCCGCCGGTCAGCTGCCCGCACTTGCCGCGCAAAAGTTCCAGCACGTCGGGGTTTTTCTTCTGGGGCATCATGCTGGAGCCGGTGCAGAACGAATCCGGCAGCTTTACCCAGCCGAACTCCGACGTGAAGTAGATGATTAGATCCTCGGACAGGCGGCTGGCGTGTACGCCGAAGAGAGCCGCGAAGTAGTGGAAGGCTATGATGTGGTCGCGGGACGCCACGGCGTCCATGCTGTTCTCGCTTATCCTGGAGAAGCCAAGGTCGCGGCCCGTGGACTCGCGGTCCAGCGGCAGGGTGGAACCGGCGAGCGCCCCGCAGCCGAGCGGGCACTCGTCCGATGCCTCGTAGGCACTCAGCAGCTTGCGCGCGTCGCGGAGGAAGGCCTGGAAGTGCGCCATCCAGAAGTGCCCCATGGAGACCGGCTGCGCCTGTTGCAGATGGGTGTAGCCTGGCACTATCGTATCGGCGTGTTCCAGCGCCTTTTCGAGGAGCGTCTCAAGCAGCGCCCTCACCCCGCCCCATATCGCTAGTATCTCCCGGCGCAGCGCGAGCCTGACTGTCGTGCCGGACTGGTCGTTGCGGCTGCGGCCCGTGTGGAGCTTTGCCCCGGCCTCGCCCGCGCGCTCGGTCAGCAGAGACTCCACGTTCATGTGGACGTCCTCCAGGTCGGCTCTCGGCTGGAACTCGCCGCTAGCGGCCTCGCGGGCGATCCGCGCGAGCTCCCTTTCGATCACGAGCGCCTCGTCACTGGAGAGCAGACCGGTCTCAGCCAGCATCCTCACGTGCGCGGCGCTCCCCCTTATGTCCTCCTGTACCGTGCGCCAGTCGAGGTCGAGCGACTGCGTGAAGCGCCCCACGGCCTCGTTCATATCCTGATTGAACCTGCCCTTCCACATCGCAAGCGACCCCGCCTTCACAAATATTTTTTTACAACGATATATTAAAACATGATTTGGGTGTTCTTGACAGTCTGGAAAAATGTGTTAGCATACTGCACGTTGGGCTAAATTCCTCGGTGGCGCAATCGGCAGCGCGGGTGGCTGTTAACCACTAGGTTCGAGGTTCGAGTCCTCGCCGAGGAGCCAGACTTATTCAGCGGTGAACGACTTTGTCGTACACCGCTTTAAATAGTTTAGGAGGTTGGCTTATGTCAGCGGAAAATTCGCAGAAGGATTACAAGGACACGCTTTTCCTTCCACAGACGGACTTCCCGATGCGCGCAAATCTCGCGGCTCGCGAGCCCGGTTTTCTGGAGTTCTGGGAGAGGATCGGGGTTTACTCCAGACTCACGTCCGAGCGAAAGGATCGCCCCCCGTTCGTGCTCCACGACGGCCCGCCATACGCCAACGCCGGCATACACATCGGAACAGCCCTGAACAAAATCCTGAAGGACATAATCGTGCGGTACAAGTGGCAGAGAGGCTACTTCGCGCCTTACGTGCCTGGCTTCGACACTCACGGCATGCCCATCGAGCACAAGGTCTTGAAGGACGCGGGGATCTCGTCAGAATCGATAAACTCTGTTGAGCTGCGCAAGAAGTGCGAGGCCCACGCGCGCAAGTACATCGACGTGCAGACGGCGGAGTTCATGAGGCTCGGCGTCACCGGCGAATGGGGCAACCCCTACATAACGCTCCGGCCGGAGTACGAGGCCGCTCAGATGGAGATACTGGCCGACATGGTGGAGCGGGATCTCGTCTACAGGGGCAGGAAGGCGATATTCTGGTGCATCGACTGCGAGACCGCCCTGGCGGCGGCTGAGATAGAGTATGAGGACGAGACGTCGCCCTCGATCTACGTGTCATACCCGTTCCCCGACGCATCCGAGCAGTTCCCCCAGCTCGCGGGGCGCGACGTGAGCGCGATCATCTGGACGACCACCCCCTGGACGCTCCCGGCGAGCCTCGCCATCGCCGTCCACCCGGACTACGGCTATTCGTTCTACGAGAGCGGCGGCAAGGTCTACCTCATAGCGGAGGCGTTGAAGGGAGAGGTCGAGAGGGTGACGGGCATAGATCTGGGCGCGGAGCTGCTCAGGCTGAAGGGGAAGGCCCTCGAGTGCATGAAAGCCGTCCACCCGTTCTACCCGCAAAAGAAGATCGTATTCGTCCTGGCGGACTATGTAACGCTCGACACCGGCACAGGATGCGTCCACACCGCGCCGGGGCATGGCGTCGAGGACTTCGAGACCGGCGTCAAGTACGGCCTCGAGATTTACAACCCCGTGGACGCGAAGGGCTTTTTCTACCCGGACACGGAGCTCGTGGGAGGGCAGTCACTGGAGGACGCGTCGAAGACGGTATTCAAGACGCTCACGGAGTCCGGCAGGCTGATTGGCAAGATGAAGCTGACGCACTCGTACCCGCACTGCTGGAGGTGCAAGAAGCCTGTCATATTCCGCGCGACGGATCAGTGGTTCGTGGCAGTCTCCAAGTTTCGCGACAGGGCGCTCGAGTGCATCGACGGGGAGGTCGAGTGGCTCCCGTCCTGGGGCAGGGACCGCATATCGAACATGGTCCGCGACCGGTCCGACTGGTGCATCAGCAGACAGAGGATATGGGGCGTCCCGATACCTGCTTTTTACTGCCGCGGCTGCGGGAGCGTGATACTCACGCCGGACCGTGTGCGGCTCGTCGCCGGCAAGGTAAAGGAAAAGGGCAGCAACTACTGGTGGGAGGCCCGTCCGGAGGAACTTCTGGGAGACCTGGCCGTCTGCGACAGCTGCGGCAGCCACGATATAGAGAAGGAAAAGGACATCATGGACGTCTGGTTCGACTCGGGGTGCAGCCACAAGGCTGTGCTGGAGAACTCCGAGGTCTGGCCCGACCTCAGCTTCCCCGCCGAGATGTATCTTGAGGGGAGCGACCAGCACAGGGGGTGGTTCCAGTCCTCCATGTTGACGAGCGTCGCGACCCGGGGCACGGCGCCCTATAAATCCGTCCTCACCCACGGCTTCATCGTCGACGGGGACGGCAAGAAAATGTCGAAGTCCATGGGCAACGCGATCCTGCCGCAGGAGATAGTGGAGAAGCACGGGGCGGACATCCTCCGCCTGTGGGTCGCGTCCACGGACTACAGGGGAGACGTCAGCATAACGCAGAAGATCATCTCCAATCTGTCGGAGTCGTACCGCAGGATCCGCAACACGGCGAGGTTCCTCCTGGCCAACCTGAGCGGCTTCGATCCGAAGCGCGACGCCGTGCCGCACAGCGAGCTCACTGGCGTGGACCAGTTCGTGCTGCTCAAGCTGGCGAAGCTCGTGGAGAGGGGGACGGAGGAGTTTGACGCTTACGAGTTCCACCTCCCCATGTTCAGGGTTCACCAATTCTGCGACAACGACCTCTCCTCCTTCTACATAGACATCTCGAAGGATAAGCTCTACGCGGACAGGGCGGACTCCCACGCCCGTCGCTGCGCGCGGTCCGTGATGTGGGAGGTTTTGTCCGTCATAACGAGGTTCATAGCCCCGGTCCTCTGCTTCACCGCGGAGGAGATATGGCAGAAGATGCGGCAGATGGACCCGTCCCTGGAGGAGAGCGTGCACCTGTCGCCCTGGCCTGTCCCGTCGCTGGATGGCCTCGACGGCGACGTCCTCCCGTTCTGGGAGAGGGTGCTGGAGGCTCGCGGCGTCATAACCCGCGCGCTGGAAACGGCGCGTACCCAGGGGCTTATCGGCCATTCGCTGGACGCGTCCGTGTGGGCCGATTTCGGTGACTCCTTCCGCGATCTGGCTGGTGCCGTCTCCGACGCGGACTGGGAGACGATAGCGATAGTATCGTCCTTCAAAACGTCTTGCACCCTGCCGCAGGCCCCCGTCCTGTACGCGGACGAGGTGACTGGCATAAAGGCGGCGGTCGACAGGAGCGCCGACGCCAAATGCCCGAGGTGCTGGAAGCGCCGCGCGGAGGTAGGGCAGGGCGGGAGCGAGGTCTGTCCCCGCTGCGCTGACGCTCTGGAGCATGTCTCAAATATCAGTGACCGATGAGCTCGCGGGACACAGGCTGGATTTCGCCGTCTCCCGCGAGCTGGGTGTCAGCAGGGCATACGCGCAGAGCCTCATAAGGGGCGGACATGTCGCCTCGCCCTGCGGCCGGGGGATAAAACCGTCCATCAGTGTCGAATTGGGCGAAGTCTACGAGATAGACGCCCCCCAGCCCGAGAAGCTCGGTCTGGTGCCGGAACCCGTTCCGTTTGACGTCGTATTTTCCGATCAGGACATCATTGTGATCGACAAGCCGGCCGGCTTGGTCGTCCATCCCGCGCCCGGCCACTGGAGCGGGACGCTCGTCCACGGGCTGCTGCACCGTTTCCCGGAGCTGGGGAACCTGAACGGCGTGGAGCGCCCCGGGATCGTCCACAGGCTGGACGCGACGACGTCTGGCCTGATGGTCGTGGCCAGGAGCGGCCTGGCCCAGGAGAAGCTGTGGAAGCAGTTCAAATCGCGAACCGTGGGCAAGTCCTATATTGCCCTCTGTTTCGGCGCGCCGCGCAGGGCAGCGGCCAGGATAGACATGCCCATAGGCCGTGACCCGTCAAACCGCCGGAGGATGGCCGTCACGGACGGCGGCAGGGATGCCGTGACGGACTACGCGGTGTTATGGAGCGCGAAAGGCTATTCGCTCGTGCGGTGCGTCCTGCATTCGGGGCGCACCCACCAGATAAGGGTACACATGAACGCCATAGGCTGCCCTCTGGTAGGCGACCTCCTGTATGCCCCGTCGAAGAAATCGCCGTTCGCGGGGCAGGACGGCCAAAGCCGACAAAGAGTTTTCCTGCACTCGTGGAGGCTGTCGCTCGCGCACCCGAGGACAGGCGAGCCGATGTCGTTCAGATCCCCCCTCCCGGACGACCTGAAAAATTTCCTGGTCGAAATCAGGCGGCTATGACGCGGCGGATGTATAATATCCGCTAATAAAAGCCATAAGCGTTCAAGGCACAGCAGCGGGGGCTGATAATGTTGTTCGGTGTGTTGTTCGCGGTCATTTTCTTTGGTTCTGTGATTTTTGGTTTTTCTGTCGTAGCGCTCACTGTCGCGTGGCTCTGTCTGCGCGCCGTCACCCCGGAGGGCGAGGCCGCGCCGAGATGGGGGGATCTGCGCCCGTTGACTCGCCTGTCAAGGAGGACGCAGCTTATTTTTAGGCTGGCTGCCGTCGCGGCGGTGGCGGGGTTCATGGCCATACCGGCAGGTTTTATCTACGATCTCACGATGGAGCGCTACTATCGCTACCAGGAAGTCATTAAAGGCATATCCTCGACATGGGGCGATTCTCAGACAGTCGTGGGTCCTGTCCTGATGGTGCCCTATACCGTCAGGTACGAGGTGTCCGAGGCCGTGCCGCTCGGGGCGGCGGAGCTGGCGCTCGAACAGGCGCGCAGCAGCGACCGGACGACCAAGGAGGTCATCCGTACGGTCGAGGACAGCCGCACAGCGCTCGTCCTGCCGGAAGAGCTGAGCGTAGACGCCAGGGTCGCCACGGAGCTGCGAAGCCGGGGCATCTATTCGACCCGCGTATACACCGCCGACATGGCAGTCTCCGGCGCCTTCGCGAAAACGGAACTGTCAGGCTTGAGGCCGCACATAGCCGAAATACGCTGGGATGATGCTGAAATCGTGATCGGGATATCCAGCACGAAGGCGATCCGCGATATCAGCGAGCTGAGCCTGGCGGGGGAGAAGTTCAGCTTCCTGCCCGGCACGGGAGGGTTGGGCGTATTGTCCACGGGATTCTCCAGCCCTTGCGATATTTCATCATTTCAGGCCGGCGAGACCATAGAGTTCGGCTTCCGGGTTTCGGTGGGGGGATCCGAGAGCCTGTTCCTGGCGCCTGTCGGCGGCGTGAACAGCTTCCGCGTCTCTTCCGAGTGGCCGCACCCGAACTTCACCGGTTCCGGCCTCCCGTCGTTTCGTGAGATAACCGCGAGCGGGTTCGAAGCGGAATGGGACATACCCAATCTCGTCAGGAACTATCCGCAGGCGGCGGACAGCGAGGAATGGGCGCCGCTGGCCCGCGCCGGCTCGATGTACGCATACGACGAGGGCGCAAGCGAGGCGGGCGGATACAAGCTGACGGAGTACGTGGCAGGCGTGGAGTTCTTCGAGCCGGTGTTCCACTATTCGCTCCTGATAAGGGCGGCAAAGTACGCTGTGCTGTTTATAGCGCTCATGTACCTCGGCGTCGCGATCTTCGAAAATTACTCGTTCGAGAAGGGCAAGACGAGGCTGGGCATGATCCAGTACTGCGTCATCGGCTTAGGCCTGTCCATGTTCTACCTGACGTTGCTGGCGCTTTCGGAGCATACGGGGTTCACGGCGGCATATCTTGCCGCGGCCGCCATAAATATGTCCATGACAGCCGCCTACGTCGGTTCGGCGCTGAAACGCGGCAAGCCAGCCGTTTTAACGGCGGGCATACAGGGGGCGCTCTACGTCCTGCTGTTCTTCATACTGCGGATGGAGGATTACTCGCTCTTAGCCGGGAGCGCCATGCTGCTCGTGGCGGTCGCGGCGCTCATGATGGTCACCAGGGGCATGAACCGGCCCGGCCCGGCCGGGAGTCCGTGGGGGAACGCCGATTCGCCGCCAGGTGACGTAGGGCAGGGGTCAGAGGAGCGCTGATTTCAAATCGGCATGAAATAAGCCGGGGCGACGTCTGGGGGAATCTGATTGTCGGGTTCATTCTTGCATCTGTTGCGTTACGACTGCCCTGCCGCCGGCAAACTCTACCTGTCCGAGGGAACCGTTCAAAATCTGCATCTGCGGCGGGATGTGCCCGATGTCCGCGTCGTATATGACGGGGATGTTCAAGCCCCCAAGCCCTTGTTGTAAGGCATCAGTCAACGTAAAATCCCGTTTGTCCCTGTAACCGTCGGGACGGCCGGCTATTATGCCATTGCAATGTTTGAACGGTTCTTTTGCTGGACATGACCTCAAACGCCCGCAAATCCGTTTTGTGGATTCGGGAAAAGCCCATATTCATGAAATTCGAGCCATGAACGGCGGCAACCCCCGAAAGCACGGTCAGCGGGAAGAGCAACGAGGTCACATCGGAGTAACCGCACACCCATTTTGCGGGTAACGCCGCCAGTTTTTCGAAATCAAGCAACGGAAGGATATCCATTAAAAACTCGCCGCCCCACGGAGGTATGATCGCAGCCACAACGGGGTTTTCGTACAGCGCCATAAACTCGGCCGCTCTTGTGGCGCTGTCCGCGCTGACACATTTTGAATCACAGCGGACGGAAGCCGTTTCAATGACCCGATAACCTAACGCCTCCACATTTGCGACCGCATTGTCTAAACGCCTTCCCATCACCTCGTCCGCCACGCCGGCCGAAGGGGCGCAAACCCCGATAGCGTCGCCTTTTTGTAAGAGTTTAGGATATTTCATGTCGTCACCGGCCCTTCTTCGTCTCGCGCCTCTGTTACCGGCCGCGTCAATAATAATCAGCGGTTCCCTGATGACGCCACGCCGACGCGTCCGCGTTTATGGACGAAAACTCCTTATACGTCACCTGTGCCGGCCCCGCGCCCGGTATAGCGCGCACATGCTTGCGCAGGGCATAGTCCACGCGGACGCGGACGCTCTCCTTTGCCTTGCTGTAAAAGGCGGCGGCAGAGGCTGCGATGCCTATCATCCTGTTATATGTCCCGGGATCCGGTTTAGACGTGAAGCGCAGGATGACGTGAGCGCCTGGCGTCCCCTGCGCGTGGAGCCAGATGTCGTCCCCGTCCGCCATGCGGAACGTGACGTAGTGGTTGCCGGCCGCGCTCAACCCGATCAGCATCACGGCGTTTTCCTCCGGGAACTCCACGCGCCTGTGGGGGGGCTTGGGGCGCTCCTTTTGCTTCTTACCCTTTGTCACTGCCTCGTCCCGCGAAAGCTCGCCCATCATCGATTTGATGGTGAGCGCGTCCGAGTGGCACGCCAAGAGCGCCTCCTGCTCCCTTATGATGTCCCTTTCTGAGTGGAGCTTGGGCAGAATGGCCGTCGACCGCTCGATTGAAGCGCGTTTTTTCCTGTACTTGGCGAAACAGCGCTCCGCGTTTCCCTGAGCGTCCCTCTCCGGGTCGAGCTCCACCCGGCGCGTCGTCTCGCCCTCCGGCCCCCACTCCGGCAGGTCTGCCCAGGAGGCGCGCGGCGGTATCCTCTGGATGTTCGCCAGGATCGCCTGCCCGTCGCGCATGAAGGACTCCGCCGCGGTGCCGTCCCGCGCGGCCTCCGCCTCGGCTATCTTTTTGGCGTTGGCTGCAGCGAGCCTCTCGATCCGCGAAGCGGCTGCCTTGCGCGCCCTGGCCGTGTGCCGCGCCAGGAGTGGCAGAATGACGCACTCTCGCGCCGCCGCCAGCGCCGACACGGCGTCGATGCGCCTTGCCCCTGCAAGCAGCTCCGGGAACAGCGTCACGTACTTGCCCAACACTTGATAGACGGGCGGTTCGCTCGACATGCGCCGCAATATTCCCCCGGCGTCGTGCTCGCCGGTAACCCTGCACATCTCCTTGATCGCCGCTAAAAGGGGCTTCCCGACGCCGGACACGCCGTCCAGCCCTTCCGGGCCGCCGGTGAAATCCTCGATTGGGACTCCGGCGATGGGCGGCGGCGGCGCGTAGGGATGCCCGGGGATTATGGAGCGGTATCTGTTCGTCTCGGGGTGGATGTGCTTGGCCGATTCGATGACGACTCCGCGCTCGTCCAGGAGCGCCAGGTTGCTGTATCTGCCGGAGGCCTCGAAAACGAGCTTCTTAGTCTGGCAGAAGCCAGCGCCCACCTCGCGCACGAAGGTGACTTCCAGCACCCTGTCCCTGCCCAGGGCAGCCGCGCCGGTCAGCTCGGCGCCGACGGCGTGAGATTTTACGGCGCCCAGGAGCGGCGGCCGCCTCGCCGCCAGCTCGGACATGGCGCGGATTTCGTCCGGCGCGGCCAGGCAGGGCCCGTAGCTCTCCGCGTCCCAGGAGAAAAAAATTATCCTGTCGCCGGAAAATGACAGAGCCATCCACTCATCGCCTGATTCAGCCTTGCGGAGCCTGCTCCGGCAAAAGGACGCGGCTATCTCGGATGAGACGGCCTCTATGAGCTCCGGCCCTAACGACACGGCTGGAAGACGCCCTACCGCGCGCTTATGACGACGGTGCCGCCTATCAGGTCATGAAGCGTCCGCCCGTCCTTCCTGAGCAGAAAGCAGAGGTCCAGGACGACGAGCGGCGGCAATAACAGCAATACCTTGAAGAGCGACCTGAGTACGGTATTGCGGAAAAACGAACGCCTCCGCCCGCTCACGTTCTTTATCCGCAGGCCGGTGATCTTCTTCCCTAAGGTCTGGCCGCTCCTGTAGATCATGCTGATATTTATGAGGGATGCGATTAAAATGCCGGCTACCGGTACCACGCAGTACATCACTATGATGAAAAATCTCGTATCGTAATATTTGCCGAGCATGGAAAATAAATAAGGCAACAGGGAAAACAGGGCGACGCAGACGATCATGGCGACCAGAGCCATGATCAACGAGAGCAATGAATCGATCAACAGCGCGAAGAAGCGCGATTTGAGCGTGGCCGCGCTTTCGTAGCTCTCGTGCGCGCGAGACGGCATGTCCCTTTCGAAGCTCGGGGACGGCGGCCGCCAGGCCTCCTGCACGTGCGCGCCAGTAGCCGAGATCTGCGGGGACAGGTCCGGGATCCCGGGGAAATCGGACGACAGCGGGATGCCTTGCAGTATGCCTTGTGTGAATAGCGTCGCCAGCTCGGTGTCCCGAGCCATGACCCAGCCCCTCTCGGCGTTTCCGGGCTCAGGGTTCCAGACGAGGGTCTGTTCGGTGAGTTTGCCGCTCTGCACCATCTTTCGCAGCTGGTCCTCTCCGTAAGGCCCCTCCGCCTGTCCCGCGAAAGCGCAGTGCCACTCCTTGAAGCGCGGCCCAATGCCGCCATGCCCAGATTTCTCAATCAACGCTCTGTTTCCCTCCTTGCGGCCTCTCAGCCGCCACGCCCCGCGGTTGTCCGATTGTCCCAATTTTATTGTATAACTTGTTTAAAATCAATCGTCCGGCGTTTGGCGCGTAAACGCCGGGATTGCTTCACGCTTGCCTCGCTCGCTGTCCTCAGCGTACCGTAAGTACGCTTCCGGCGCTCGCGCGGCAATCCCTCGCATTGCCGACGAATACGCGCCAAACGCATGTTTGTTGGCGCGGGGACGCGAGATAACGCGAGGAGGGGCCGAATGCTCGGCCCCTCCTTCGCGTGGTGAATAAATCGCTTGCTGCTTTGCCGCTATCGGTTTAGCCCTTCCTGCGGAGGAGCGCCACGGCGCCGGTCGCAGCCAGGAGGCCGAAGAGGCCGAAGCCGGCGTCGCAGCCGCCGCCGGAGCCGGGACTCTTCTTGTAGACGCCCTTGACGTCGGTGTCGCTCAGGAGGACGCCCACAGCCTGGCTGTAGCGGTTCACGCCTACGCGGTACGTCACGCGGGCGATCTCAGCCGTCTCAAGGTCAGTCACCGTACCGGTCACCTTGAAGAAGTGCGTCGCGCTGGCCCCTCTGGAAGCGATCCGCTCTGACGCCGTCACGACAGTCGTAGCGGTGATCGTTATGCCGCCCGTGCCGTAAGCGTAGATATCTTTCACTGTCTTGCCGGTCAGGTCCTCCAGTGACGGTATGTAGGTGACGAAGAGCGTGGTCGTCCCGTCCGAGCCAGTCGAGAGCGTGGTCTCCCAATCCGGCGCGGTCTCCGTGTCCGTGATCTCGTCGGGGCTGTCATAAGCCTTGACGGAGACCTTCACCTCCTGGGGGACGCCGTTGACGAGTACCGTCACGCTGGTATCGACGATGTCCGTCGGGTCGCCGGAGACGACCAGCCGGTTGTTGTCGACTATCTCGGCCTTGAGGCCGACGGCCTCCAGCGCCTTGTACCCTTCCGAATCCGTATCGACCGAAGCCGACGTCGCGGCAGAGCCGTCGGCTGCCTTAAGTGGCGTGCTGGCGCTGAACGCGCCGTCCGACGAGACTTGCCCCTCTACTGGGTCCGTCGTGGCCGTGCCCGTGCCAGCCTCCGGGAAAACGTGGTCCTTGCTGGGCGTGATGGAGAGGACGGAATACCGCGGCGAAACCTGCGCGGCGGCCGCGTGTATGGACAAGTTGTCGCCATTCGCGTTTACCGCCCTGACGGGATTATTTGGGATAGGTCCCGCTATTGCGGTTGTGTATTCCGCGACTTGCAATGCCTCCGTCGTAAGCCATGTCGCGCCGGGGGCATATGCGGTTTCGACGATCAGTGGAGCGGTGATGGTTAAAGCGCCCTCTGCGATGATCAAAGGCCCGTCCTTGTTTGCCTCGGTCAGGCCGAGCAGCTTGGACGAAGCGGCAAACGTGAGAGCCCCCATGTGCCTTATGCCGCTGTGGGCCGGTTTCAGTGCGGCCCCAGTGGCTACCGTGATAGCGTTGGTCCCCGCCACAGAATCTTCATCGAGGACGAGGGTGCCTGTGTTGACGTTGATCCCCCCGATAGTGGCTCCCTGCGCATAGCCCGCCAGTCTCAGGTCGCCGGCACCGGCCTTCGCGAGCGCTGCTGGGGCAGTCAAACTCCCGCTCAGCTTTAACTCCACGCCCGCAGGGACGTCGATAGTCCCCGCTACAGTTGTCGTAATCGGATTAGACAGCGTGAAATCAGGCGCGTCTTTTGCTACCCTGAGCACTCCTCCAGGCGTAGTAGTAAAGTGGAGGGGCGCTGTCCCGAGGGATTTGTCGTTTAAAATCTCGACGGTGCCACCGGCCGCTGTCGGAGCAATTACGGTACCCGCTGGTGTCACCGTGCCAGCTAGAGTGCCTCCGTAATGGCTGTTGTTGCCCAGGAGCTTGATTACTTGTGTCGCACCCGGGGTCAGCATCAGGTAGCCGGATCCCGAGACGTCTCCCGATATGACGGAATTGCCGCCAAAGGAGAAAAAGTCACCAGCCACTGACGGTATTTCGAGAACGACTTTGCCTTTTTCCTCGACGGTCAGCGAACCTACTAATATAGCAGCTTGACCGACTTTCAAAACGGCATCATCTGCTACCGATACATAAGCGTTCCCGGGAGTCGTATTTATTGCTCCGCCCGCTCCGGTCTTTCCTAATGTCAACTCACTATTCTCGGCCACGTTGATCTTGACGTGTCCGCCTGTTGTGACAGTAAAACCGAAACTTCCAGCGCTATCGCCCGCTTGGATTTTCGCTCCGTCACGGACATTGACTGTCGCGGCATTCGCGGCCGGATTAGCAGAGGCAGCTATTGTAACGCCAGAAGTACCTGTAGTGTTCAGCGTCGCGTCTCCCGTAAGGTTTAGGGTCGTGTCCTTACCGAGTGCTATTAATGCCGCGAGTCCCCTCTTGCCTATGGTGAATGTGCCAGTCCCGTCCCCCAATGTAACTGTCTGAGCTGTAAAGCCTGCCTCTGGCACAGCCGGCGCTGAGTAAATCAACGTGCCTTTCCCGGTTTTAGTGACAGGAGCCGAATCGACAGGAACCTGTACATCGACGGTTATATCCTCGTCAACGGCAAAAGTTCCACCGGTTGCAAAGACCACCTTGCCAGCGCCGCTTATAACCAGATCGCTGTTGGCGGTAATCGTTTTACTTGTGGCAAACGTCAAATTCTTACCATCAGCGGTTTTAATAGTTACCGGAGTGGTTATGCCTCCCTCTCCGGGAGCTATTGTCAATCCGTTCAAAGTGCCGACGGCAACGTCAAGTGTTAATGTCCTGCCCTCTGCCGCATTGATAGTCACTGTATCGGTAGCATCGGTCTTTCCTGGATAGTTACTGGCACCTGGATCGGGAAGCCAGTTAGTTTGCGTACTCCAATTTCCATCGGTTGTTCCTGTCCACACATAATCGCCCGCCATCGCCACTCCCGCGAGGCCCAGCACCAGCGCTGCTACCAACGCAAACAGAACAAATTTCCTCTTACTCAAAAATACTCCTCCTTCCAAATCTCCCGGGGAACCTTACGCAAAAGCGATCCCCGCAAGCCCTTCGGCGTCAATCGTCCCGACGCCCCGAACGCGCGTCTGCCCCGTGCCTGTCCCTGTCCCGCAACCACCCCCCGCTTCCCGTTCCTCAGTAGTAACAACGGCCCGTTGTCAGGAAAAAGGAGGGGTGCGATGCGTCAGGGCGTCGTGTGGGGCGCGTGGGA